>JAIOAS010000001.1:0-10049 GCA_019873725.1 Chloroflexota bacterium
AACTATTCAGCCTGAACGCGAATTTAGACAGGATTAACAGGATTTTCAGGATTTGGTAACAAAACAGGCTGAAAATCTTGTTAATCCTGTGAATCCTGTCAAAAAACTGGCTGGCCTGAACAGTTACCACAAAACTACAATTGGGCGAGGGTGGCGCGTGGAAAATCATCAGCATCTTTCTGGACAACATACCGAGAATCAGTACAAAGTGGATCTGGAACCCGTTGGGCGCCGGGCGCTCATCGAACCGGGGATGACGCTGCTCGACGCGGCGTGGCGCGCGGGCGTGGAGATTGTGGCTGTGTGCGGCGGCCTGGGCGCGTGCGGCAAATGCCGCGTGCGGCTGGTGCACGGCGAAGTGACGCCGCCCACTGCTGCCGAAGGGCGCGTCTTTAGTGCGGCGGAACTGGCAGCGGGCTACCGGTTGGCCTGCCAGGCCCGCCCGCTCGGCGATGTGAAGATCGACATTCCCCCGGCCTCGTTGAGCACGCCGCAGCGTTTGCAGGTCGAGGGCCAGGAAAGCGGGGTCGCCGTCGATCCCGTCGTGCGGCCGGTGGATGTCACCGTCGTCCCGGCGACGCTGCACGATTTGCGCGCCGACACCGTCCGCCTGACCGACGCCCTCGCCGAGCAGCACGTGCCGCGGCCCTTCTTCGATCAACCGGTGCTGCGCGATCTCTCCCGCAAACTGCGCGAACAGGATTGGTCCGTGCGTCTGGCGCTGCGCCGGCGGAATCAGCGCAGCGAAGTCGTGGGGGTGCTGCACCCGCAGCAGGCGCTGCTGGGTCTGGCGGTGGACATCGGCACGACGAAAATGGCGGCCTACTTGCTCGATCTGGCGAGCGGGCACACGTTGGCGAAGGCCGGGTTGATGAATCCGCAGATTGCCTACGGTGAGGACGTGGTCAGCCGCATCGCCTACGCCAACCGCCATGCCGATGGGCGTCACATGTTGCAGGCGCGGTTGATGGAGAGCCTCAACGACCTGATCGACCAGCTCTGCCGTGAGGCCGGGGTGACTCACGAGCAGATTGTCGAAGCGGTGGTAGTGGGCAACACAGCGATTCACCATTTCTTCGCCGGGCTGCCGGTGCGGCAGTTGGGCGAGTCGCCCTACATTCCCGCCGTCACCGAGCCGTTGGATATTTGTGCCTGTCACCTGGGATTGAAGCTGGCCTCCGGCGCGAAGGTGTACCTGCCGCCGAACATCGCCGGGTACGTTGGCGCGGATCACGTGGCGATGCTGCTGGCGACGGATGCCTGGCGCGCGCAAAAGCCGACGGTCGCCCTCGACATCGGCACGAACACGGAGATCAGCCTGGCGGTGGACGGTCGCTTGCTGAGTTGCTCCTGCGCCTCCGGGCCGGCCTTCGAGGGCGCGCACATCCACGCGGGCATGCGCGCAGCGCCTGGCGCGGTGGAGTACGTGCAGATTCTGGAGGACGGTGTGCACATCCAGACCATCGGTGGAAGACCTCCTGTGGGCATTTGTGGCTCCGGCATTCTCGATGCGGTGGCGGAACTGCGCGCCGCCGGCATCATTCAACGTACCGGGCGTTTCCAACCGGATCACCCGCGCATCGTTCCCTGGGATGGTGGCGGCGCGTTCCTGTTGGCGCCCGCGACGGAAACGGGCAACGGTAACGATTTGCTCGTCACCCGCCGGGATGTCAACGAAGTCCAGTTGGCGAAGGGCGCGATCCGCGCGGGGGTGGAGGTGTTGCTGCTGGAAGCCGGCTTGACAGCGCAGGATATCGACACGTTCATCGTGGCGGGAGCATTCGGCACGTACCTCGACCTGGAGAGCGCCGTCCACATTGGGATGTTCCCGCCCTTGCCGCTGAAACGTTTCCAGCAGGTAGGAAACGCCGCCGGGACCGGCGCGCGGCAGATGCTCATTTCCGCCGAACAGCGCCGCCTGGCCACGCAGATTATCGAGCGCGTTCGCTATGTCGAACTTACCGTCCACCCCGGCTTCACGTCGGTGTATATGGATGCGATGTACTTGTAAAATGGCATTTGCCATTTTTAAGGAGTCGCCATGTCGCAGACCACACCAACGAGGACGAAAATGTCGATTCGACTACAAGACTAACGACTAAACGACTATTTTCAAAGGAGGTGCTTATGTCGATTCATCCTTTGGCCGGGAAGCCGGCGCCGCGTGAGATGTTGGTCAATGTCCCACGGCTGGTGACGGCGTATTATGTGTATCAACCGGATGTGAATGAGGCGGCGCAGCGTGTCGCGTTCGGTACGTCCGGGCATTGCGGCTCGTCGCTGACGTGCAGCTTCAACGAGGCGCACATCCTGGCGACGTCCCAGGCGATCTGCGAGTTGCGGGCGGCGCGGGGTGTCAGCGGGCCGCTGTTCATCGGGATGGACACGCACGCGCTTTCCGAACCCGCGCTGGCGACGGCTCTCGAGGTGTTTGCCGCCAACGGGGTGGAGGTGTTCTACCAGGAGGGCTTGGGGTACACGCCCACGCCCGTCATCTCGCACGCGATTTTGACGCACAACCAGGGGCGCACGACAGACCTGGCTGACGGCGTCGTCATCACGCCGTCGCACAACCCGCCGGAGGATGGCGGCTTCAAGTACAATCCGCCTTCCGGCGGTCCCGCCGATACGGCGCTCACCAAACAAATTCAGGAACGCGCCAACCAGATTCTGGCGGAGGGGCTGCGCGATGTGCGGCGGATGCCTTTCGCGCGGGCGCTCAAGGCGGAAACCACGCACGCCTACGATTACATCACGCCGTATGTGAACGATTTGCAATCGGTGGTGGATATGGAGGCAATCGCCCGGGCCGGGTTGAAAATCGGCGTCGATCCGATGGGCGGAGCGGGGGTCGCTTTCTGGGAGCCGATTGCGGAGCGGTACGGGTTGGACTTGGAGATCGTCAATCCCGCCGTCGATCCGACGTTTGCCTTTATGCGCCTGGATTGGGACGGCAAGATTCGCATGGATTGCTCGTCGCCCTACGCGATGGCCGGGCTGATCCAGCTCAAGGAGCGGTTTGACATCGCCTTTGGCAACGACACGGACTACGACCGTCACGGCATTGTCACCCGCAGCGCCGGGCTGCTCAATCCCAACCACTACCTGGCGGTGGCGATTCACTATCTCTTCCAGCACCGTCCCGGCTGGCGCGCCGATGCGGCAGTGGGCAAGACGCTGGTCTCCAGCGCGATGATCGACCGTGTCGCGGCGCACCTGGGCCACCGGTTGGTGGAGACGCCGGTGGGCTTCAAGTGGTTTGTGGATGGTTTGCTCACAGGGACGTTTGGGTTCGGCGGGGAGGAAAGCGCGGGGGCGTCGTTCCTGCGGCGGGATGGCACGGTCTGGAGCACCGACAAGGATGGCTTCATCCTCGACCTGCTGGCTGCCGAGATCACCGCCGTCACCGGCAAGGACCCCGGCGAGCATTACCGCGCGTTGGAGGCGCAGTTCGGCAGTCCGGTTTATGCGCGCATCGATGCGCCCGCGAACGCCGCGCAGAAGGCGCTCTTGCAGGGATTTGCGCCGGAGCAGGTGACGGCGCAGACGTTGGCCGGGGAACCGATTCTGTCCAAACTCACCCGCGCGCCGGGCAACGCCGCGCCCATTGGCGGGTTGAAGGTGATTGCGGAAAACGGGTGGTTCGCGGCCCGTCCTTCAGGGACGGAAGACGTGTACAAGATTTACGCCGAGAGCTTCCGGGGGGCGGAGCATCTGGCGCGCATCCAGGCAGAGGCGCAGGCCATTGTCAGCGCAGTTTTTGCGGCGGCAGGTGTGTAGGTTAATTCAAAGGTTGGCGATTCCAGTCTAGCCAGTAAATGCTCAAATCGTCAATCAACTGTGAAAATTTGGCGAAGTCCACGGGTTTGACCAGGTAGCTGTTGGCATGGTTTGCGTAAGCCAATGTTAAATCTCGCTCTGCTTCGGAAGTGGTCAAAATCACGACCGGGATGCTGTACAATGTCTCGTGTGTCTTGATTTCATGGAGCAGTTGCAAACCACTGATCTTGGGCAGGCGTAAGTCGAGGAGGATCACCCGTGGGCGAGGGCTGTTTTCCGCGCCGGCGAACCGGCCACGATGGAGCAGGTAGTCCAGCGCGGCCTCGCCATCCAGAACATGGATGATGCGGTGAGCGATGTGGTGCTCCTGAAGACTGCGGATCACGATTTCGGCGTGCGCCAGATTGTCTTCGACAAGTAAGATGGTGTTGTTTGGCTCTGTTGGCATCGTTGGTCTCCTAATCAATTGTCTTCATGGCGCGGTGGCCAGTGTGAAATAAAATGTGCTGCCGTGTCCATCTCCTTTTGAATTGACCCATATATGTCCGCCATGCGTCTCGATGATGCGTTTGACGATGGCCAGTCCCACGCCGGCGCCTTCGCTGGCGGCATCGAGTTTGTTGAACAGGCCAAAAATCTGCTCGTGATAACGCGGGTCAATGCCGATGCCGTTATCACGCACGTAAAAAACGGTCTCATTTTCCGTCTGTTGCGCGCCGATCTCGATGCGCGGGTCGGGCCTGTCGCCCATGTATTTGCAGGCGTTATCCAGCAGGTTTTGCACCACTTCCACCAGCCGCGCGCGGTCGCCGTAGACGGTGGGCAGGCCGGGCATGATCTCCACGCTGATGTTGCCGGCGGCGATGCGTCCGGATACCAGCTCCACCGCTTCGCGGGCGATGGCCTCGAAGGGCACTGTTTCCGGTGGATTCATGCGGCGCCCGATGCGTGAGAGGTCCAACAGTTCGTCGAGCAACTGCTTCATCCTGGTCAGCGCGTCGTTGATGTATGTGATATCTTTTTGGGCCTGGGCAATGTCACCGTTGAGCAGGTCCTGCTGCAAAAAGCCGGCGAAACCACCGATGGTGATGAGTGGGCTTTTGAGGTCGTGGGAGACGGTGTAGGTGAAGTGCTCCAATTCGGCGTTTTTCGCTTCCAGTTCGGCGATCAGCCTTTCTCGCTCAACCTCGGCGCGTTTGCGCTCGGCGATTTCACGCTGCAATTCAGCGGTGCGTTCCTCAACCCGGCGTTCTATATCGATATAGGCTCTTTGCAGTTCAGCCTGTGCCTGCTTTAGCTCGGTGATGTCGTGCGAGATGCCAAACGTGCCGATGATGACCCCGTGTTCGTCGCGCAACGGCATTTTGGTGGTCAGCGCCCAATGTCCCAGCCCATCGGTTTCTTCCAGTCCCAGGATTGGCTGACCTGTGCGGATGATTTCCTGTTCCTGCGCATATTTGACTTGCGCTTGTTCTGGCGAGAAGAAATCCCAATCGCTCTTGCCGATCTCCTGGGCAGGATCGCTTAACCCCAGGTGGCGCGCATGCGCCTGATTGGCCCTGGTGAAGCGGCTCTCGAGGTCTTTGAAATAGATGCGATCGGGCACGTTTTCCATAAACGTATTGAGGACATACTGTTGCCGGGCCAGTTCTGCGGAACGTTCCTGCAATCGCTGGACGAGCAGAGCACCTTGCAGGGCGCTGCTGATCTGCAGACGCAGGTCTCGATAAAACAGTTTCTCCTCCAGCCGATCCTCAAAGATGACGAAGCCCAAGAGTTGGTTTTGCGCGTCGAGGGAGGTGGCCACCATAACCGATGGTTGCTCTGTGGGGAGGCTGTGGGGTGGCAGCAAGCAGCGGGACGGAAAGCGCTGTTCTTCAGGCAGGATCTCGAGCCGGCCCTGCTCGGTATAGGCCAACACCAGGCGCGCCCATTCTGGCGGAGGTTGGGGATACCGATAGGTATCTGCATCCTCGTACAGCGCAAGATAGCAGCGCGGAATCCCTAAGCGCGGTAACTGGCCGGCCAGCACATCCAGGATTCCGGCCACGTGAAAGGTGGTTTGTAATTCCGCGCCGAGATCGCTTATCCTTCTGGCGAGTTGTCTTGTGCGGATGAGGCGGGCATCCTGAGCCTGGTGGCTCATCTGGGCCACCACCAGCCGGGCCTGCTGCCACAGGAGTTCTGCGTGTCGCTGTTGGGCCGGCTGAAGGTGCGCCGACAGTGTGTGCTTGTGCAAGACGGAGATGATCTGAGGCCAGCGATCCATATCGTCACCGCTCCTGATGGCCTGACGTAGGATTTCGTATAGCGCCGGCGCAAAGACGGCGTGGCCGGCCGTTTCGAGGTCCTGACAGAACTTGTCTAGCAGGGTATGCAGCCAGCCCGGGAATAGATCACCCAGCGGCATATCGTTGCTGAGGGTGAGTTCTTGCAGGATATCCGGCATCCGCGCCGTGATTAGCTCCTGGCATGAGCAGGCGGGGACGTCGGCAAGGATTGGCTCCTGCATCACATACAGCACTTCCCGACGTAGACATCCGCAAGACTCCCGGATAATACATTGCGTGGGCACCTGTAACTCTTCAGGCACATCCTTTCCGGCCATGCGCGCCAGGAGGGTTTCAAGCGCGTGCGCACCTACCGCGTAAAAGGGCTGGCGCACGGTAGTCAGCGCCGGACTGGTGTAGCGCGCTTCGTCGATATCGTCGAATCCGACGACAGCCACTTGACCCGGCACGCGGATGCCGCGCGCTTCCAGTGCTTCCAATGCCCCAAATGCCATTTGATCACTGGCGGCGACAACGGCCTCGAACGTGACACCGCGCTGGTCGAGCAGCGTTGTGATGGCCTGGGCGCCCGATTGCACGCTGAATTGGCCGCTCACGATCAAGGCGGGGTCAATGGGGATGCTATGGGCGGTCAAGGCGTCGGTGTATCCTCGTAAACGTTCTTTTGCCTCTGGGTGACTTTCCGGGCCACAAATAAAAGCAATCCGCCGATAGCCATGGACGTCAATGAGATGCGTCATTTCACTGTAGACGCCGGTATAATTCGCAATGGTGATACTCGGTATGTCGGGCAGTTTCAATCCAACGCTGACTGCCGGTAAGGGTGCATACTGCTTGCAGAAGGTGCTGAACTCCTCCAACCGACTGGCGGTTGCCAGCAGGCTCGAAAAGATAATGATGCCATCGACATTATCCGGCCCAATCAAGTTGAGGATCACACTCCGGGTCATCGGTGCGCCGTCCACCGCGCGCAATGGGCCGCCGGCGACATACAAAACATCGACCCCATAAGTTTGCGCGGCATCTGTGACGCCATGAAAAACGTCAATGGGATATGAAAAGCCGAAGATGTCACCCAGGATGGCAATCGTAGGCCGGCGTGCGTGCGCGCGTGCGCACTTTGTATTGGATGCAGTCGTTTGATCCACGGGTTGGAGGGATGTCATTCGGGCATTGCTCCTTGGGTATCCGGCTCTTTGACCGGCAATGTGAAGCAGAATGTCGTGCCGCCGCCTTTGCCCGGCGACTCGACCCAAATTCGTCCGCCGTGCGTCTCGATGATGCGCTTGACCAGCGCCAGCCCGACACCGGTACCTTCGCTTTGTGGGTCAAGCTTGTTGAACAGGCCAAAAATCTGCTCGTGGTATTGGGCTTCGATGCCGATGCCGTTGTCTTGCACATAGAAAACCGGCCCGCTTTCGGTTTGCCGTACCCCGATTTCGATGCGCGGGTGGGATTGCTCGCCGGTGAACTTGCAGGCGTTGTCCAGCAGGTTCTGCACCGCTTCCACCAGCCGGGCGCGGTCGCCGTACACTTCCGGCAAATCAGGGGCGATCTCTACCTGAATGGCGCGCGCATCGATGCGCCCGCGCACGACCTCGAGGGCCTCACGGGCAATGGTGGCGAAGGACACCCTTTCTGGAGGGTTCATCACCCGGCCGATGCGCGAAAGTTCCAGCAGCTCATCGAGCAGCGTCTGCATTTTCGTCAGCGCGTCGTTGATGTAGGCGATGTCGGCTTTGACTTGTTCTGTATCCCCTACCAGGGCATCGCGTTCCAAAAAGCCGATAAAGCCGCCGATGGTGATCAGCGGGCTTTTTAGATCGTGGGAAACGGTGTAGGTGAAACGCTCCAATTCGGTATTCTTGGCTTCCAGTTCGGCGATGAGGGTTTCGCGTTCCCGTTCGGCTTGCTTGCGCGCGGTGATGTCACTGTGGGTGCCGATGACCCGCAGGGGTTTGCCATCTTTGGTCCACTCGATCACCTGCCCCCGGTCCAGAATCCATTTGTAGGTGCCGTCTTTGCATCGCAAACGATGCTCGCTGATGTAGAAGGGGGTCTCGCCCGCCAGGTGCTTGTTAAGTTCCGCATACACGGCATCTCGATCCTCTGGATGCACACGGCTATCCCATTCGGCCAGCGTATCCCCAATCTCGTGCTCTGCAAAGCCGAGCATGGCTTTCCATTGCCGGGAGAAATAAACCTGGTTCGTCTGGGCATTCCAGTCCCACACCCCATCGCCTGCCCCCTCCAGCGCGAACTGCCAACGCGCTTCACTCTTGCGTAGCGCCTCTTTCGCCATTGCTGCCTCGACGACCATGCTGGACAGCGAATAAGCCATCAGGAGGATCATCGCCAGATAGCCGTATTCGATGGCATAGATAAACTGATACGCGCCCTGACTCACCAGCGTATCATTGAACACCGCCGCGTACATGCACCCCAGCGCCGCGAGCAGGGGAATGGCTTTGCGGCGGTATCCCCGCCGGTAAAACTGTATGCTGGTCCAGAGGATATACGTAGAGGCAGCCAGCCCTACCAGCCCTTGCATGGCTGTAAATGGCCCCAGGGTCACTTCATAATAGACGATTGGGTGGTTAAGGAGCGGCAAGGTGATGGTTTTGATGGCCGGTTGATCGGTCAGCCAGGTTAGAGGGCTGCGATCCAGGCTCTGGACAAAGACCACGAGCAGGTAGTAGGCCGAAAAAACATACGTGAGGATTCCGGGTTTTTGTCTGGTGTAGTCGGCGACAAACCACAAGAACGCTGTGGTCAAAAATGCCAGGGCGATAAATTGTAGCCGTTGCCATTGCGCACCCTCGGCCACCGAACCGGCGTTATACAAGCCGGCGCAGAACACATCGTAACAACCTGTTGCCAGGCAAAGCAGCCCAAAGGTCAGATCCTCGCGGTGTGTTTTCTGTCGCCAGTAGATCAAGAGATGATACAGGCCCACATAAAACGCAATGCTGGCGATGATGATTGCCGGTATAGATTGGGCGTTCAAATCAGCTCCTTTATCCTTTCTGTGCCAGGGTGAAGTAGAACGTCGTTCCGGCTCCCAATTCTGATTCTATCCAAATGCTCCCGCCATGCACCTCGACAATCGCCTTGACCAATGCCAAACCTATGCCGGTGCCCTCGCTCTGTGGATCGAGCTTGTTGAACAGGCCGAAAATCTTGTCGTGATACTGCGGATCGATGCCGATACCATTATCACGCACAAACAGGATCGGTTTGCCGTCGGCGTTTGTGCCGCACGTGCCAATCTCGACACGCGGGCGTGGCTGCTCCCCCATAAATTTGCAGGCGTTGTCCAGCAGATTTTGCACCACCTCCACCAGCCGCACCCGGTCGCCGTAAACGATGGGCAGGTCGGGTGCTACCTCCACCACAATTCCGCACGCCTCAATACACCCGCGCACCATCTCGATCGCCTCACCGACGATGTCCGCAAAAGCGACTTCCTCTGGCGGGTTCATGATGCGCCCGATGCGCGACAGTTCCAATAGTTCGTCTAACAGCCGTTTCATTCTGGCGACAGCGGCGTTGATGTGGGCTATGTCTTCTCGGATACACTCCACGTCACCGGCCAGGACATCCTGTTCCAAAAAGCCTGTAAAGCCGCTGATGGTGATCAACGGACTTTTCAAGTCGTGGGAGACGGTGTAAGTAAAACGTTCCAGTTCGGCGTTTTTGGCTTTGAGTTCGGCGATGAGGGTTTGTTGCATGGCCTGGGCCTGTTTGCGTTCGCTGATTTCTTGTTCCAGTTCGCGGGTACGGGCCTGGACTTGCTGTTCGACGTGCGCATACGCCTGCACCAATGCGGCCTCGGCCTGTTTTTGTTCCTGGAAGAGCAGCACGCTCTTCAGCGCGCTGCTGACCTGCTCGCGCACGCTCTCATACACCGGTCCTTCTGCCGTTCCCATCTCCAGGACTGCAAAGCCAAGTTGATCATTTTGGAAGTACAATGGCTCG
>JAIOAS010000001.1:10315-119135 GCA_019873725.1 Chloroflexota bacterium
TGTAGCCATCAATACCTGACCGAATATCCGCATCGAGATGTTTTGTTGGTCCACTTGCAACTGGCGTTGGGCCAGCGCCTTGCGCATCGCTTCTCCGATGAACACGCGCGCCTGATGCCAGAGATTCTCTGCCCGCGCGGCTCGCGTAGCATCGCCGAAACAGGGGTGCAGTCGGCAACGCAGCATCGAGATGACGTCCTGCCACTGTGAGAGGTCGCCGCCGCTGTGGATGACCTGGCGCAAGGTTTTGTCCAGGGTTGCCATGAAGTCCCCGGTGTCTCCATAGTCGATTTCTGCCATAAAAGCGGCGAACAAGTCTTGCAGCCAGCCGGTTACTTCCTCTGTCGCGCCGAGGAAAGCCGCGACTTCAGCGATGATCCGTTCAGGTGCGGCGCTCGACATAGGGTCTGCTGGGGGAGGTGTTTCCAAAGGTGTTTCGACTATCGCACGGGCGACGGTGGGATCGGGGCAGCCACACGATTGGCGAATGATCAGTTTGGTGGGGAGCAGCACTTCCTGGGGAACCTCCTCCCCGGCGATTTTCGCCAGCAACAGTGTCAATGCCTGGGCCCCCAATTCAAATATTGACTGGTGCACCGTGGTCAACGATGGCATCGCCAGTTGACCCATTCGGGTATCATCGAAACCGACCAGGGCCATATCGTAGGGCACGTGAATGCCGCGCGCGTGCAGCGCCGCCAATGCACCCAGCGCCATATTATCGTTGGAGGCCACGATGGCTTGTACGTCTACCTGGCGTTGATCTAGCAATAGTTCGACGGCTTCTCCACCCGCCCGCACGGTCCAGTCTCCCGGGACGACGAGCGCAGGATCGACCGCAATCCCGTGATCTGTCAGCGCCTGCGCGTAAGCCTGGTAGCGTGGTCTGGCCGGCGGGCGATTTTCAGGGCTGTTGATAAAGGCAATCCGGTGATAGTGATGATCGCGGATGAGATGAGTTACGGCGGCGTAGAGGCCGGCCGTTTCGGCCGCTACCACTGTGGGAAAACCCTCGACCGGCAATCCAATGTGCACGAGTGGCAGCCGGTCGAAACGCCGGTAGAATTCGAGGGTCTTGGGCATGGGCGCATAGGTGATGATGGTGCCCAGGATAATCAGACCGTCAATGAGGTCCTCCGAGACCAGTTCGTAAAGGATATTGCGTTGCGTGTCGAACTGGTTGTAGAAAGTGTGATACAGGTGTCCGCCGGTGAAGCACAGCAGGTTCACATCCTGTGCTTCTGCCACCGAGGTGACGCCGGCCAAAACTTGCGATAGATATTCTTGCTGCTCATTGGGCATGTTTTCAAAAAGCATCCCGATGGTCAGGCGCGTCGTATGCAATCGAGGAGTCTGACTTGTGTTGGGCATATTTCCCTCGCTGTTAGTCCGCAATGGATAACTCAAATGCAAAGCATGTGCCACATGGCTGCCGTGGCTCGGCCCAGATGCGTCCGTTGTGCCGCTCGTGGATGATGGACCAGCACAGCCATAGCCCCAGACCGGTTCCCTCCCCTACCTCCTTGGTGGTGAAAAATGGCTCGAACAGCCGGCGTTGAATGTTTTCAGGAATACCGGGGCCATTGTCCTCTATCTCAACGCGCACATTGGATTCGACAACCGACGTGCGCAAAATCAACTGCGGCGTGTACTCTGTTCCGACTTCGGCGCGTTTGTCGGCCATAGCTTGGGCTGCATTGCGGATCAGATTGAGGAGGACTTGTTGAATTTGCTGGTGATCGCACGATACTTGAGGCAGTGTAGGGTCCAGTTCGTACACGATCCTGATGTCTCGAAAGTCATACTGGCGTTTCAGATCATAATCCGTGGCGGCCAATTCGACCGTCTGCTTGAGGAGCGTGTTCAGATTGCACGGCGCGCGGTTGGACGTTCCTCTACGCGCGAAACTGAGCAAATCGGAAACGATCTTGGCCGCGCGCGTGCCCATGTCGCGGATGCCCTGTAGATAGTCGAACAGCCCACGTTCCTGCATGTAGGCTTCCAGTCGCTCCGCATCGATCCCGGCGGACTCCAGCCGTGCACGTGTGCGCGGATGGCGCGGGTTGAGGGCCAGTTCCAAAAATTGCGCCGACTGCATCATCGCGCCAAGTGGGTTGTTGATTTCGTGCGCCATCCCTGCTGCCAACCCGCCGACGCTCGCCATTTTGGTGGCCTGCAACATCGTATCTTCGAGATGGACGCGTTGGGTCGCATCGTCGATGCTCAACACCACCCCGGAAATGGCGTCGGAAAGGAGAGGAAAGACATGCACATCGTAGTAGCGCACACCCTCCGGCGTTTGAACCGTCTCGCGGTGACGGTGCGCCATACGCCGCGTCGCCAGCACCTCATCGATCAGCGGGCGGTAATGCGTCAACGCCGGACACAAGTCCCACAGTGGCTTGTTCAGCATTTGTGCCTTTGTGCAGTGGGTGAATTGTTCGGCGGCAGGATTCCATGTCAGCACGCACCCCTCGTTATCCAGGGTGATCAAGGCAGAGGGCATGGAATCGGTGATGTTTTGCAGGAGGTGCTGCAAGCGGATGATTTCCTGCTCGGTGCGCCGGCGCTCGGCAAGGTAATGCCACTCGCGTAGCGTGCGCTCGGCGATATGGGGCATATCGGTCAGCGTCTCCGCCGTTTTGACCACATAATCCAACGCGCCGGCTTTCATGGCTTCGACGGCGACCTGCTCATTGCCATGACTGGTCATTAAGACGACGGGAAATCCCAATTCGTGTTCGGGTATGGATAAAACGTCTACGCCATGGCCGTCGGGCAGCAGCCAATCCGTAATCACCAGATCGATGGTCTGGGTGGCGAGGAGCTGGCGTGCCTCTCGCAGGTTGTGCGCAATGAGCAAGTTAGCTTCTGGCATCCGCTGGCGGAATGTGCGGCGGATCAGTTCGATGTGGGAAACTTCATCTTCAACCAACAATATATACATGCTTGCGCTCCTTGTTTTATCAAAGGAATTTCGCGCATTTTTCTCAAAATATCATGCGTCACTTGTGGGTTTTGTAAATATCAACTATTATATAATAAAATACGGCGATTTCCAGATATACCTTTTCCTTCTAAAGGGTGTGTTTTGGCTTATTTTGCCGGCAAAGGCGGGTTGATCTTTTGGCTTATCGCTTTTAGGTTATAATGTTGTTATCTTTTTCGTGAGAAGTTGGAGTGATGACCCAGAAAAAAATCCTCGTTATCGATGATGAACTACTGCTCCGGCGTGCGCTCGCCGATTATTTGCAGGAATGTGGGTATCATGCCGTCACAGCGGCTGACGGCGCCGAGGGACTGAGTATAGCGCGGGCTCAACACTTTGATGCCGTCCTGGTCGATTTGCGCATGCCCCGCATCGATGGCTTGGAAGTCGTTGCGACGCTCCAGGCCGAGCAACCTGCTCTCCCGGTCGTCGTTGTCTCCGGCACCGGGGTGTTACAAGACGTCATCGAGGCGGTGCGTCGTGGGGCATGGGACTACATCACCAAGCCCGTGCGTGACATGGATGAGATCACCGTCATTATTGAACGCGTGCTAGAACGCGCGCGTCTGATCGCCGAGCGCGATCGGTATCAACGCGAGATAGAAAATCTCAATCGTGCTCTGGAAATCACGGTTGCCCGCCAAACCGAGGATTTGCGCATTCAGAACCGTGAGTTGATGGCTCTCAACCATATCATCAGCGCCGCCACCACAACCCTCGATCCGATCGAAATCTTACGGGTACTGTGTACCGAGCTGTCCCTGGCGCTGTTCTTGCCCCATACCGTCGCAACGCTTGTCGAACCTGACGGTCAAAATTTGAAGATCGTTGCCGAGTATTGCCGGCACGACCGTGAGAGCCTGCTGGGGTTCATGGTCGCTTTGGACGAACCGGCCATTGCTTATGTCTTGCAGCACCAATCCCCCCTTTTCATCGAAGACGCCCAGCAAGACCCTCGTCTGGGCGCACATCTGGAGACAATGCGGCGTCGCCAGACAGCCACACTGCTGTTGGCGCCTGTGGTCGTGCGTGGGCGCGTTATGAGCATCTTAGGATTGGAGACTCTCGTTCCGCGTATCTATGCCGACCATGATATAAATTTGATCGTTAATGCGGCAGCGGCAGCAGGACAGGCGCTTGAGGCCCTCAACCTGCATCGAGAACTGCGGGAGCACGCCGACGCACTCGAGGCCACCGTGGCCCAACGCACGGCGGAACTGAGCGTGGCTCTCGAACAAGCCCAGGCTGCCGATAAAGCCAAGTCGCAATTCCTCAGCAGCGTCAGCCACGAATTGCGCACTCCCCTTACCAGTATTCGCCTTTATCTGGATCTGCTTTCCCAGGGACGAGTGGAACACCGTCAGCGCTACCTGGAAAGTCTCGCCCGCGAAGTCGAACGGCTGCAGGTGTTGATTGAGGAATTGCTCGACATTTCGCGGCTTGATCTGGAGAAAACTGTTCCCCAATGGCAGTCTGTGGACTTAAACGCCCTGCTAACCACGTTGGCCGAAGATCGCACCCGCTTGTTTACCGCGCGGGGTCTACGTCTGCACCTTGATACTGCGGCGGAGTTGCCTCTGATTACGGCCGATCCGGCCTTGTTAGAACAGGTCGCTACTAACCTGCTCACCAATGCCTTGAATTACACCCAACCCGGCGGTGATGTCTGGCTGAGCACAACCGCCGTGATGCAAGACATGCATCCCTGGGTCGTCTTCAAAGTACGGGATAACGGTCCCGGCATTGCGCCTGAAGAGCAGGAACAACTCTTCCAGCGGTTCTATCGCGGCGAAGCGGCGCGCGTGAGCAAAGCGCCTGGCACGGGGCTGGGGTTAGCCATCAGCCAGGGCATCGTTAACTTGCACCACGGGCGGATTACGCTGGAGAGTGAGCTGGGTAAGGGCAGCACATTCTGTGTGTGGCTGCCGTGTGATAATTCAGTTATGATGGAAAGTGAGGGCGTGATACGTGATGCGTGAGAGGGCAATCACGTATCACGCCTCATGTGCGCTACGGCAGATATGCCTCTGCCCAGGCTACATCCAATTCCTCTAGTTTCTCGCGGGTAGGAACCCCGGTTTCGCGCTCCCACCCCATCATCCCGTAGTACGTGTGCATTGCGGCCTCTAGCGCCGCCGGATCAATGCCGCCTTCTGCCAGCGCGCCACTCGTTGTCGGCCCGTAGCTGCGCGGCGCGAGCCGGTCGTCCTGTGGGCCGAAGCCTTCGCGCGCGTTGAAGAGCCGCGCCAGCGTGAGCGCGCGTTCCCCCACCTTGTACAGCTCGTGGACGCTCATATCCCATCCGGTCGCTGCACGCAGCAGCCGCACCTGCTCGTCGGTGCTCCACGGGACGAAGAGGCACAGGCAAGCGCAGTTCCCGGCAACCGAACGGACCATGTTGTATAGCGTCGCGCGGACTTTGGCGGGTCCGATGTCTTCCAGCGGGATCGGTTCCAGGAGGCCAAGCGCGCGCAACCCCTCGTTTGCCACGAACCCATCTGGGCCGGCATTGACCAGCATTATGTCGTGCAGTGCGTGGCAGTGATCGGCCCCTGTCGGCGAGACAGCATAGGCAATGGCAAGGCCGCGTTTGAAACGCGGTTCGTGCATCGGGTACTCCTGCCCCTTTGCCTGCATCGCGTAATGCAGCGCCCCGCCGCCGAGCTTTTCCGCCGCGCGCAGGCTGCCCCCCGCCAGCAGATCGCCGATGCCCTCCCGCTTGCCGATCAACTCGACCACCTGCACCAGCGCCTCGCCGTTGCCGAAGCGCAAGTCGATGCCGCCGGTATCGGCGAGTGTCAGCAGGCCGTTCTCGAAGCACTCCATCGCAAAAGCCACCGTCACGCCGCAGCTTATCGTATCGAGCGAGTAAGCGTTACACAATTCGGTCGCCTTCGAGACGGCGATGATGTCATCCACGCCGCAGCACGAGCCGAGTGCACCGAACGATTCGTACTCCGGCCCGCCGTAATCGGGATCAAGTGTGAAGGGGGCTTCGGCCTTGACGACCTTCTTACAGCGCATCGCGCACGCGAAGCAGCCGTCCATCCCGATGCCGATCTGCGGCATAAAGGTCTCGGCGCTGAGCTTGATCGCGCCGGGAAATTCGCCATCGCGGAAGTTGCGGATCGGCAGGTTGCCGGACAGCACGCCGCCTTCCACACCCACGCCCGTGCCGTACTTGTGGAGCGTCCCGCCCTTCGCGCCGCTGTTGATGGCCTCCGCCATCGCCCGCGCCATGTCGCGCAGCGTGTCGTTGTCCGCGCCTTCGAGTGACTGTGTCCCGCGCACCGCCACGGCCTTGAGGTGCTTCGATCCCATCACCGCGCCCAGGCCGGTGCGCCCGGCGGCGTCTTTTGTGCCGTTCATGATGCAGGCGTAACGCGCCAGCTTTTCGCCACCCGGCCCGATCATGGCGACTTCGACCCGACGGTCGCCGAGTTCCTCGCGGATGGTTGCCTGTGTCTCCTTCGTCAGTTGCCCCCACAGGTGTGTCGCGTCGCGGATTTCAACCTCGCCGTCCTTGATCCACAAGTAAACCGGCTTCTCCGCCGCGCCCTCGACGATCAGCGCATCGAAACCGGCGCGCTTGAGCTGCGCGCCCCAATCGCCGCCCACCTCCGCCGCGCCGAATCCGCCCGTCAGCGGCGACTTCGCGCCCACCGCGTTGCGCGACACCCCCGAAACCGCCAGCCCGGTCAGCACGCCCGGCGCGAAGACCAGCTTGTTCTCCGGCCCCAGCGGATCGGCGCCGGCGGGCACTTCCTTCAGCAGCACGTCGGCGATGATGTTCCACCCGCCCAGATAGCGCCGGAAGTACACCGCGCCGGGTTCCTCCACCCGCGTTGTCCCGTCGGTGAGGTTAACCCGTAGGATTTTGTTGTGAAATGAAGCCGTCATAACTCAATTCCTCCCTTGAAAAATAAACCGCTAATCTCGCTAATCTACGCGAATCTCTTAAAAAATCTGTAGTGGTCAAAGATATATTGCACCGCAGAGAGCGCAAAGCTCGCAGAGATTTATAGAATTTCTCCGCGCTCTCAGCGAACTCTGCGGTAAAAAAAGCCGTCCGGCAAGTTCAAACTCTCGTTGACCAGTACGCTTTCTTAAAAATTGTGTAGTGGTCAAATATATTGTACCGCAGAGAGCGCAAAGCTCGCAGAGATTTATAGAATTTCTCCGCGCTCTCAGCGAACTCTGCGGTAAAAAAAAGCCGTCCGGCAAGTTCAAACTCTCGTTGACCAGTACAATCTCTTAAAAAATCAGTGCGGATTTGCGTGATTCGCGGTCGCAACTTTAACAATGGATCGACAGATTCATAGGTATGCCTGTGTACACGGCGACGGCGTCGGCCTGTGGTTCTGCTTCCACGCCGATGCCGTGGCCTTTGCCGACCAGCACAACGTTGAACGCGCGCTGTTCGACCATGCCGGCAAACGTGCCTTGTCGCGCGCCGAAGGTCAGCGTGCGCGCTGCGTCGTCCCAGGCGAGGGGCGTCCAGGCGAACGCGCCTGCTTCGTAGCGGTAGCTGTCGCCTTCGTCTTCGTACAGGTCGAATGTGCCATCCGCGCCGGGGTAAATGCGCAGTTCCCAATCGGCGGCGGGCTGTTCGCCGGTGTGCTGCACTTTGGGGCCGAGCGGCAGAATCGAACCGGCGCGCACAAACAGGGGGATGATTTCCAACGGAGCCGCCGCTTCGATGGTTTGTCCGCCGGTGTAGCGCTCGCCGGTCCAGAAGTCGTACCAATCGCAGCCGGCCGGCAGGTACACAGGCCGCGAGTGCGAAGTTCCGGTCAAAGGTGTGGCGTTAGGGCCGTAGTCCATCGGTTGCGTCACCGGGCAGACCAGCAGCGCCGGACCGCAGAGGAACTGGTCGGCGATGTCGTAGACATTGAGATCATGGCGGAAATCGAAGGCGAGGTTGCGCAGCATCGTGTAGGCGCGGTGCGTTTCCCAGCCTGCCAGGGTGTAGATGTAGGGCAGTAGCCGATAGCGCAAGAAATCGAATTTAACGAGCGTGTCGTAAGCCCGGTCGCCCGGTTCGCCGAAGCGCCATATTTCGCGCGGGGTATCGGTCCCGTGCGCACGGAACATCGGCAGAAACGCGCCAAACTGGAACCAGCGCACGTATAGCTCGCGGTAACCGGCATCCGCGACCCCGTCGGGGTAGTCCCCACACCAGAACCAGGCATCCACCCACCCGCTGCCCTGCGGCCCGACGAAAAATGCGCCGATGTCGAGCGTCCATTTCGCCCCACCGGTGACGGTGAAATTCAAGCCCTCGGCGATTTGCTTGCGCAAGGTGTCCCACGTCGCCGGGATGTCGCCCGACCAGACAATCGTGCTGTAGCGCTGCTGGCCCGGCGAATAGGAGCGCGTCAGGTTGACCACGCGCTTTTCCTCCGTCACACTGCGCTGGCCTTCGTAGATCATCTGCGAATGGAACAGCGAATAGGCGTTGATGTATTCCGGGTCCAGGTATTGCTTCGCCATGTCGGTGTTGACCGTAACGCGCTTCCAGGGTTCCGGCTTGAGCTTGCCGCGCCAATCCGCCTCGAACGGTTCGGTGCAGTCGCACCACCAGGCATCAACGCCGTATTGAAACAGCCCTTCGTTGACCTGTTTCCAGTACAGCGCACGCGCCCGTGGATCAAAGGCGTTGTACGTGCTCTGGTTGCCGAGCAGAAAGCCTTGTTCCCGCATCTCGATCTGGTTCGGCCCGTTGCCTTGCATGTGGGGCCAGATGGAGAGCATCCATTTGACATTCAAGGCGTGCAGATCGCGCGTCAGTTGCGCCGGATCGGGGTAGCGGGTGGGGTCGAAACTCTTCTGCCCCCACAAGCCGGGGGGCCACGTCTGCCAGTCCTGCACGATGCAGTCCAACGGGATGCCGCGCTGGCGGTACTCGCGCACCACTGCGACCAGTTCTGCCTGATCCACGTAGCGCTCCTTGGATTGCACGTAACCGTAGGCCCACTTGGGCAACAGCGGCGCTTGTCCGGTGAGCGCGCGGTATGCGGCGATGATTTGGTCGAACTCCGGGCCGTAGATGAAGTAGAAGTCCATCTCGGCGTCGAGATCGCTCCAAAAGTACGAGCCAAACTCGTCATCGTGGAAGACGGACAGCGAGTAGGTGTCCCACAGCAGCGCGTAACCCTGCGTGGAGACCAACATCGGCACGGCGAGCTTCATGTTGTGCTGGTACAGCGTTTGCGAGTGTCCGCGATAGTTGAGGATGCCCTCTTCGTGTTGGCCCAGGCCGTAGAGCGCCTCGCCGGGGCTGAATTCCAGGTCCAGCCTGGAAGTGTAAGCCGTGCGATCCACGACCTTGTGACTGCCCGCAACCACCGTCCGCCCGCCGTCCGCGCTTTCTTCCGTCTTGGTTTCCGAGTCCGCGTCGAAGATCGTGATTTCCACCGGGACTTCTTCCAGCGTTTTGCCGCCGCCCGCCGGTTCGCGCAGCAGCACAGCGCCGGTGTGATCCAGCCAGGTGAAGGCGCCGGTTGCTTTCTGAATGACCAGGCGAAGCTGCGACGTGGCGAGGGTCAACGCTTCTTCGTCTTCGGCGACCGACCACGCAACGTCGCCGGGTTCACGCGGCAGTATCATCAGGCTAAGACGGTCGCTGAACTTTTCCCGCTGCGTGTAGACCACACGGATGACTCGTGCATTGATGACTTCCAGCTTGAGCTGGCCTTTGGTGGTGGCCACATAGAGCAGGTTGTTGCGTTTATCAATCTGCCATTGCATAACCGGCGTTTTTCCCATTTTTACTCCTCGTCAAAACCACGAATCTCGCTAATCTACGCGAATCTCCCCAAAATTAGCGAGATTCGCGGTTAAAATCTGCCCAACAGGGTGAGAGCTAACCTAACGCAATCTCCGCCGCCAACACAGACGCCGGCGGCAGCGTGATCACGAAGGACGCCCCGGTCGCGTCGATGGCGTAGGGGCGCGGGGTGAGCGTTTCGGGCGCGTCGAAAGTGTTGTGGGCGTGGATTTCGCCGCTGAGGATGCGCGCCGCGCCACCCACCGCCTGCGCGCCGCCGAGCAGGTCCACCGTCACTTCGACGGCGTCCGTAGCGTGTGCGTTGGTCAGCGTGAGGAAGAGCACCTTCCCCGTGCGCGACGCGCTGCCGGAGACGGTCGCCACCTGCTGCTGTTTGCCGCCGGCTGTGTACGTTGCCGTGTCGGATTCGATGACCGTGCGCAGCGAGGTGCCGCCCTGGTGCGGCGCGTACATCTCGTAGACGTAGCCCGTCGGCGTCACCAGCATCTTTTCCTCCTGCGTGAGGATCATCGCCTGCAACACGTTGATACTGTAGGCGCATTTTGAGTAGATAGGATACTCAAAATATCCAGCTTGAACGTTATCTTCATGCTCCTGTCTCTATTTATGTGTATCCTTTCGACAAACGTCGTTACCAGATCGCGTTTGAGTCCAAAGTGCTTTGGGTTAAGCGGGTCCTCGTTTATTTCTTCCAATCCGCTTGCCGCTTGAAGTAAATAATCACGAGTTACGGTTTCCCAATCACCAAGTTCCATTAGTTGCTTAACTCCCCCTATACTAGCTAACTCCTTTTTCAAGTCAAGTTCTTGCAAAGTTAGGTTAGTCAACTGGTATTCCATATCTTCTTCGGATATGCGCCCTTTGCGTGCCCAAGTGATGATCTGTTGGCGTTCCATAATCAGGCCATCAAGTTCACCTTGCAAGCGGTCAATTTCGCTTTGGTGATCATTCTCTTTAGTGCGTAACTCATCAATGTACTCATGCGCCGCGTGTAGTAGAATCTCAGGCTGTTGGATTGCTTCGCATACCTTTTCCCAAACGTAAATATCAGCCTTCTTCGCTCCGATGGTAAAGGGGCAATTCTCGCTTGTCTCTTCGTGACGTGTTCTTGGGCAATAATATGCACCGTAGATCGATACCCCACTTTTGTTCTTGCTTCGCATTGTGCGGGATCGCCACCTCAAGCCACAATCACAGTAAAGTAGACCACGGATAAGATAATCGTTTTTTAGTGGGCCGGTCGGGTTCTTCTTGTTTTTCACACGCTTGGCTTCCGCTGCTTCCCAAGTCTCCATTGTGATAATTGTCGGTATAGGTATCTCGAATTCCTCACCACCATAGTTGTAAATTTTTATCCCTGTTGCGTACTCTTGTGCATTTAATACACATTCCAGAGAGGACTTACCCCACTGGATTTTGCTACCTCGGTTAGGTGGAACACCGGCATCAATTAAGCGCCGTCTTATCTCGGCATAGCTTACCCCATCAATATACCATTGAAATATTTTCCTTACCCATCGCGCCTCTTCTTCGACTACCTCAATCACTTCACCGTTGCGCCGATAACCGAAACGATCAAAGCCACCGATAGCTTTACCCTCTCGGAGTCGCTGTTGTTTCCCCATTGTTACCCGTTCGCGCATCCCATCAATTTCCATCCCCGCAACCCAGGCTTTCAAGGGTGCAAGCTTCATGTCGAAAGTCTCTTTAGCCAAGATGATGTCTATCTTGTATTCTTGGATTGTCTCAAGCACAAGTAACATCGGGCGCATACCTCGGTATAGTCTATCTT
This sequence comes from Chloroflexota bacterium, assembly GCA_019873725.1. Lineage (GTDB taxonomy): Bacteria > Chloroflexota > Anaerolineae > B4-G1 > SLSP01 > DSWT01. Next base: position 21,887 of record JAIOAS010000001.1, read on the forward strand.
CACGAAAGGCCAAGATAACATCGAATTGCCCTTGCTTGGCATCTTCAAGCATAGCGAGTAACCCCGGTCTGTCAGCGCGCCGTCCCGAAGGTTCCACCCATTTGTTTTTTGCCCTATACCGCTGTATATCACGGTAGACTGCTACAATCTCGATGCCTTCCTCTTGCGCCCGTTTGCGACAATCTGTTTCTTGTCCATCGGGTGCGTAAGTGTCCGATTGGTCACTTGTGCTTACTCGAATGTAAATAGCCCCTTTTTTCGTGGTCATCGCTCATTCCCCTTTCTGTGCTTGATTGGTCATTCCCCTTGCCTATCGGTAGAGAGTCGATAGGCAAGCCAGAAGTTACACATGTCTTCGCTAAAGATTGCTGCTGTATTTGTTATTATTCGCAGCTCATGTCGTTGTATATACGGTTCCTCGACAACATGCACGCCAGGCTATCGAGCATCCCTTCGTGGATCTTCAGCCTGTTGCTATTGCACCGCACGCAGACGCGATTTTCATAATTGCGGCGGACGTACTTTGGGATGTCTTTGCCTGCTACATTCATTCCACGGAATACACCTTCGAGCATCTTCCAGGCCGCCCATAGTTAGTGGCTTGTGTTCCCCTGTAGCTGGCCTTCGCCATAGTCGTAAGTCAACGTCCATTCTGATTGTTCTTTTAACGTGTTTGTCATCTATGCCTCCTGTTGTTATGAACGCAAAAACGGCTTGTCGTCGCCGTTGATAGGGCAACAGACAAACCGTTTGACTTGTAGATAAAGCGTTCCTCGCATATAATGCGGATAGCCTTGCTGTTGCTTACTCAACAGCTGGGTTAGAGCCGTGTGGGTGTTCTCAGCACCTGCACGGCTCGATTACGTCCTAGTGGACATTCATTGCTTACCTAATAATGACTCCTTTGTCTGCTTATCATCCTCCACGATCCAATCCCGCAGAAGTTGCCGCAGGATATGGCTTAACGGAATATCTAGTCGCGCCGCCTTCTCTTTGGCCGCCTTTGCCGTCTCTGCATCAACCCGAAACCTGATGTCGTCGTCTTTCTTTACCACATTGTATCTCCGTTGTTGTTACATATCTATTATACATCCAGTGTCAAGAGGGCGCAAGACCCACCGTGCAGATATTCACTTGTCAAAGTATGTGCGTTGGCAAGTTCTCGCTGACGAAAAGACTGCCAAAACTGGACACTTGCGCTAAATAAACCGATAATGCCAACTTCTTATCTATTTTCAGGTCGGTGAAGCCGGGATCAATCCAGGTTTTCGTGAGTATTTGCCGGGAGCTCATCACCTACCTTTTCTGCCATAGCCTGTGCCTCTCGCGCCAACCGCTGTCGGCCAAGTTCGGCGAGTCTGAGAATACAGGCGCTCAGTGGGGATAAACCACCTGTTGCGCTGCCCGGATTGCGTACTACCCTATGTAGGGAAGTCCTCGCCGTTGCGGAAGATGAACCTGGTAAGACTTCTGTCGTCGTTGCTTGTCCTGTCTGAGAAGCAACGGCATTTTGTGCTTCAGTTTTCGCTTTTACCATTCTTTGCTCTCTCTCCTTGAAGATAAAATAAAAAGGGGGGGACCTGGAACAATAGTTCCAAGTCCTCCCCTTTCGTTTCCCAACCAGTTTTTCTGGCCCGGACGCCGCAGGCTTGAAGGATTCCTGCGGATCGGAGCGCTTAGCCCCAGACCTTTCACGGTGTTTGTTCACCGCTATATATCTATTATACCATGCTGGACATGGTGAAATCAAGTATGTTTCCGATGACAGAAGACGATAATCGTACAAGATATACTTACAGATCAACGAACAACCTGATATTTGCATAGCCGCCTCGACTTTGACGTTTCTAAAATCAATGACTTGGCCCATTACCTACACCATCTCCTCACTCTTCCCCAATAACCTCCCACTGCCTTCCCCCTGTCCGCTGCATCGTCCCCTCCCACGGCAAGCCATAGTTCGGCAGTGCAGGCTGTGACGGCTGCTGCGGAATCTGCATAATGATCGGCGGAATCGTCATCTGCTGGGGCGGCGACTGCCGTTGTCCTCGCCGGGCTAACACAAAGATCAGCAGCCCGATGATGGCCAGCAAGGGTACGCCCGCTAACAGCAGCCCAATGATCAGCGCCAGCGTGTCATCGCTGAGCCGCTGCACGACGACTACCGCGGCGACCACCGCAAATACCACGCCAATCAGGGCCAGAAATCGCCCCAACCGTTGACCCCAGCGGGGCCGTTCCTCGTAATAGTCATAGCCGTTGTCGCGTATACGCATTGTTTTCTCCTGGGTGAAAATCTTCTTCCCCGATTTCTACACCCCATACTCCTGTTTCTGGCAGTGATAGGGCGTAGAAGTTCACGAAGAAGAAGTCGTGAGACGGTCAATCGCCGCCTGGGTCATCTGCCAATGCCATCCTCCGGGCGACACGTCTTCGCCAAAGAGATAGTGCAGGGCTTTCGTCTTGCTGCCCCACTCGCCGCCGTGCTGCGCCCACCAGGGGCGGAGTCGCGCTGCCAACTGTGCTACATCGTCCTCGCCGGATTCTGGCGCTTCGTCTGCTGCCATTTCAGGCTCAGGCAGGGCCAGGCGCGACGTTGCGGGGACGTACCCATTACCCGGCAGGTCTTGCACCGTGCTGTACGCGGCCTGGAAGCGTGTGATCTGCTCGCCACACACCGCCAGGAAGTCGCCGCGCCCCTGCAAGCGTTCCGCGCCGGTGCCACCGCGCCCGGCGGCGATACGCGCGTCTTCGGCGCTGACGACCTTACCTACTACCCGTAACGGGAAGTTGGCGCGCACGATGCCGGAGAGAATCGCTGCCGAAGGACGCTGTGTCGCCGCGATTAAGTGCAAGCCGGCCTCGCGTCCGCGCTGCACCAGGCGTTCCAAGGGGGCGCTCACCCCGTCGCCGCTCATTACCAGGTCAGCCAATTCATCAATGCAGACAATGATGTGTGGCAGGGTCTCCCCACGCTGGTCGCGGACGGTCAGCAGGCGTACCAGAGAGTGCAAGGCTTCCACGGCGGCTTGCGGCGCGGTAATCACCGGGCGCACCAGATGCGCAGCGTTGAAAGACGGTGGGAAGGTGCGGCCTTTCGGGTCGATGAGCAATACTCGCACGACCTCCGGGGTGTTACTGAGGAGCAAGCTGGCCGCAATGGTGCGCAGCAGCACTGACTTGCCGCAACCCGTCGTCCCAGAGATAAGGATGTGCGCCACCTCAGGCGATGGCAACCGTGCCAGCAAAGGAACGCTATGCTCATTGAGGCCCAGCAAGGCCGTGGCAATGGGTAGCGGTGATGCATCCTGCAGGATACCGGCCAACGTCACCGGACGCGGATCGGGATGGTCGAATTCCAGGATGACGCCTTCGACCCCGCGGCTAAGGCGCACCTGAGGCACCTGCAGACCTAACGCCAGATCCTCGCTCAAGCGTTGAATGTTGGCAAAGCGCACGTGGGGCGCCGGCTGAATGTAGAAGCGGATCAGGCGCGGCCCCACCGTGCCCCCGATCACACGCCCCGGCGTGCGATGTGCGCCGAGGATGCTTTCCACCAGATCGGCCCGTAATTCAAGATACGGTCGTAGACTACGCATTGGCTCACCTCCTCTTGTTCATAGCCCCAAGTGATCCAGGGCGTCGGCCAGGTCAGGGTCTTCGACCGGCGTGAAAGCAGACGGCGCAGCACTAAGCGTTATCCCGTCCGCCAACCGCTGTTCGACTGCCTGTACCGCGCGATACACATCGGCCAACGTCACCTGGGATGCGTCGTAGTGATTCCGCAACGCTGCGCGTACGGTCTCACTCTGATTGTCCTGCGCATCTAGCCAGGCGAGCAAGGCGGCGTCACGTTGGGTATCCAGGGTAAATGTGCGTCGTACTAGCATTGTGACCTCCACATTGGTAATACTTTTTCATACTTCCGGCTGTCGGGCAGTATGAAAAAGTATTACTTGCCCCACAAACGGCGCGCCAGTTTCCAGTAACCTAGCGCATTGCCGTAAATCGGTTCGGCGACGACTTGGGCGTGCGGCCAGTGGCGTTGGATGTGCTGGCCCAAGAGCAACGCGCCGCCGCCGGTGAGGCGAATGGCGTCCAGCGTCGCCCCGCCGTTCCACAGATGCGAGGCTTCGCCGAGAATCTGTCCGGCGAGGTCAGAGGCCAGGTCATCCACGACGGTAGCGAAGTCGGCCACCGGTTCGCCGTAGTAGCGGATGCTGCGCGCCTGAATCGCCGCGGCCAGTTGGTGATCGCGCAAATCGTCCAAGCCTGGATAGGCTTGGGCCAGCCATTGGCGCACCGCGCGCACCAGTGTCCAGCCACCGACATTCACACTGGCAGTCTCACGCCCGATCTCCGACAGACGGCTAACGCTCAAGAGGTTGCAGGTCTTGCCGCCGATGTCGATGAGGCCCACTGAGGCGTGTGCCAGGTCTGGACGCTGAATCTGCCCCTGTTCGTCGAGGACTTCAGCCAGGAGCGAACCAAAGGGTTGCGGGATGACGCGCACATTAGTGACGCGCAAGAGTTGCCCGCGCCGACCCTCGCGCTGCACGCGATGTTCTCCCATTAGCCGTTCCTGTACTTGCGCCTTGTCACTGTAGAAGGCGACGGGCAAGCCGGTCACCAGGTCGATGTCCACGGCAGTCGCGGTGGTCAGTTCGGTGAGGGCAGCGTGGAACAGGGTGAGCCATTCGTCGCTCTCGATCCAGCGGCGATCCTCGCGGCGATTGAGAAAGCGCGACTGGTTCACCGCTTCTTCGCCGATGAGGGCGTGGGTGGGCGCGACAAGGACGAGGGCCGCCTCACTGTTGCCATTGAGGGCAAAGCTGGCGCGATCGGGGGTGCCTACCACCGAGGGAAACGTAGTGCGGCGACGTTCAGTTACCGCTTTAGTGGCATTGTAGCCAATGTCGATTCCAGTGTACATTTGAGAACCTCCTTGAGTTGGTTTAGGATTAGCTGCGGGTTACAGGCAAACAAAAACGGCCTACCGTGCCGTTGTCTGGCATAGGTAGGCCGTCATATTCCCTGTAACGCTAAGTCCTAGAGCAACATGGCCTCAAGGAGGTGCGCAACGTTACACACGTAACGCCACACACCGTTGCGTTCATGGTATAATCAGGGTAGCCCACCGTTGCGTCGACAACGGTCGGGTTAGCGTCTGGTGGGTGTGTCCAGCACCCACCAGGCGTGCCCTAAGGGTTATGCTTCAGTTGTTAAGGCTTCGTCTTGTGACTTGGACTGCGCGGCGCGTTCGTCTAGCCAACGCTGTCCTTCTTCGTAGGGAATGAGCCAAGCCCAACCGAATCGGCGGGCCTTGATTGTACCCTTTTTGCATAAGCGACGGATATACACTGCACTCACATTAGCCGCTTGAGCCAAAGTATCTGCCGTCCATTCTTCAAACGATACTGGTTCCGCTTGTTCCGTTACCATGCTCTTATTATAGTTTCATTCTCGAAACTGTCAAGCCCCAATTGCCGCTCAACCAGCAATCTCCCTGCCTACCGATGCTATTCACCTGTGAACGTCCCATGGTTGCACCATCATGCTGGCATTGGACAGTTGACATTTTGCCCAAATCTTTTACAAATGACGGCGGCAACCCAACCACACTTCCTAATCCTAAGCGCAAATGCCTGGGATGAAGTGTTGAGCAGTCACGAATTTTTCATCACTCGCTGACGGAAAATTCGTCGCTCAATGACGGATTTTTCCACATAGAAATGAGGTGACGAAATATCAAAACAGACCGGAAAAAACAGTGAGTTTGCGGCCCTGGCTGATCGGGGCATCCGCGCCTACCAACATGTCAAGGATTTGAACCTGCTGGGTATGGCGGAACAATACATTGCTACAGAGATTGGCGTGGGTCAAGGCACCGTGAACGGCTGGCGGCGCGGTCGTACGACTCGACGCTATGATGACCTGACACGCTTTGCTGCCGTTTGCCTTAACGCCGCTCCCGAATTGGGAGAGCAGTGGGTCACTGATCTATTCCGCGCCGGGGACATGGCCGCCTACCGTGATCAAGCCCTGGCTGAAATCCGCAATTCACAAGGGCAGGGTACACCAGTGAGTAGCGGGCGAGCCGCCACAGCCACCCGTACCGGCAACGTCGCCGGCAATGTCCCCCCCTTGCCCGACTACTATGTTCCGCGCCAGGCCAAGCTAGCTGCTCTGAAAGCCCTGACGCTGGCACAATGTAACACAGGCGGCTGGAGCGCTGTCCTGGGAATGACTGGCGCCGGCAAGAGCACGCTCCTGGCGGCCTTGGGACACGACCCCGACATTCACACTGCGTTTTCCGGGAACGTGCGTTGGTTCGAGATCCGGCAGACTACGACCACGCCCCGGTTGCTGCAACGGATTGCCACGGCCTTCGGAGCAGAACTGTCTGAAGAACAAGCCTCAGACAATGACGCGGCGTCCACGTTGCGCCGCGTGTTGCCCGCGGAACCAATCTTGTTGCTCATCGATAATGTCATGGATCCCGCCATCGTTAGCCCCTTGCGCGCTCTCGGCGCAGGGGTGGTGGTGGTCGTCACGATGCGGGTCATCCACGATGTAGCCTTGCTGCATATCCCGGAAAGAGCCTGGGTCACAGTCGGAGAGTTAACCGCGGACGAAGCCTGGGCATTGGTCGAACAGATTGCCCCGGTACCAGAAGAGCAGATTCCGGCAGCGCAAGCGGTACTGCAAGCCCTGGAATGGCATCCCTATATGACGGTGGTCGCGGCGTCGGCCGCCTTGACGCTCAACCTGGGCTGGGACGACATTCGGGCCGCTCTCCAGATGCCCCCCATCCGGTTGAAGGTGATTCATTTCCTGAAAACCAAGAACCGCAACGTGTGGGCGCCGTTGGAGTTGGATTGGGAACGGCTGGGAGAAACGGCCCACTACGCGCTGAGCACGTTAGGCCGGCTGCCCTACTTTCTGCACTATGACTTGCCCCTGGCCGAAGCTCTGTGGGGCTTCCCCCGCGATGAAGTCCTGCGGATATGGAAAACGCTGGCGGCGATGCAGTTGGCGCGGCCGGCGCCGGATTTCCCCGGCGAATACACCGTGCATTGGCTGATCCGCGACTTCGCCGCGGACAAAGCGCGCCAGTGGTCGTTGTGGCAACGGCTGCGCTTCCTGAGCTGGCCATGGCGTTACCGGCTACCCTTCCGCTTGCGCTGGTGGTGGCCGGCGCTACGTAAGCCGAAACCGGATGCGCGTTGGCCGTGGCATTCCTTTACGTTACCGGGCACGGAAGGACGCCGTGGGCTGCGGTTTGTAGGGTCGTGGCTAATCACAACTTTGTGGCAGCATAGTGGGCGACAACTGAACTTGCGCGTTGGGCCGGTGGAATGGGTAACGGTGACGCGCCTGTCGGTGCGTTTCCTGGCCGCGTGTATCGCCTGCCTCTACCTGGCGGTGTCCGCGCTACTCACCTTGTCCCAGGGGACCCGTCCCGTCGTCACGCTGGCGGCGATGGTTGGCGCGCTCTGGCTCACCCTGGTCGCCTACATCGACCTGCGCCGCGCGGCGCTGTGGTGGGGTCTGCAAACAGCATTGCCGTATACCGCGGCCTTCACAGAGGAAGACCAAGAAAAAGACCCTGTGTCGTAACACAAGGTCTTTGTCGTAAAGGGCAACCGGTGGTTGCCAGGGTGGGCAGTACCTCAATCCTCATCGGGCAACATAATCGTCACCACCGGCTCGCCGTGGTCGCCAGGGCCGGTGACCAGTTTGAGCGTCAGATAACGATGTCGCCCGTGATCCAGCAACAACGTGTAGCGTAATTCCGTGCCGTGATGCTCAGCACTGCGAATGGCGCAGTACGCCATCCAGAGGATGTCGTACAAGCGGCCCTCGACGGTCTGCCAGGCGCAGTAGCGGCGTGGAATGTCTTCCACCAGCGCCCACACCGCAGCGGTAAGGGCCACCGGCCAGACAAAGCCGGCCTCGCGTGCCAGGTCTGACACATCGACGAGCACGCCGTCTTCCAGGGCTTGGGTACGGGTATACGCATAGATCAGCGGCATTTCCAGGTCTTCGACTGCCGGGGCAGCCGTATCGAACAACGGAAACTGATTCAAGGTAGACATCGTCGGACTCCTTAGATGAGCTATTAGCTTTCAGCGTTCAGCCATCAGCCAGACGCTGACCGCTGACGGCTGATAGCTGACGGCTTCTCAAAACATTCCGAGTTGCTGGACATTGATCCCAGCATTGTTCAACTGCTGTACGACGCGCTGCTGCCGCCGTTCCTGACGCTGTTGCGCCTTGGCGACTTCGCGAGCGCGCTGGGCCTCCCACAAAAGGCGCACCTGGTCGGCACTGATGACCGGCAAGCGCGGGCTGATCGCCGTGGGACTACCCAGGGGACTGCCCGTTTCGGGCCGTGCCTCGGCAAAGAGCGCCTTCAGGTCGGGCAGGGCCTGGTCGGCAAGCACCGCGCGGGCCAACTCGGTGAGGAAGTTCTCCCCATCGTCTGGCACAATTGCGCCGCCCACCTCATCGCCATAGAGCAATTGTGCGGCCTTCATCTTGCGTCCCATTAACCGTAACGCTTGTTCTTCGAGTGTGCCGGTGTACGAGGTGAAGACAATCTTGACTGGCTGCGTCTGCCCCAGACGCCACACGCGGCGCATCGCTTGCCACACGCGGTACAAATCGAAATCCATCTCAAAGAACACCACGGTGCTGAATTGAATCAAGTCCAACCCCGTTTCGATTAAACCGGGATTGCAGATCAAAGCATCCAACCCCGGCGCGTGGCGGTTGACCCAGGCTTCGCGCTTGCGGGTGTCTACGTTGGCGTAGAGCACCTGCGCCCGCAACTGCCCGCGCCGTAACACCGCCTGGAGACGCGGCTGGATGTCACGGGTGGCCGTCTGGCGCACGAAGACCAGCACCTTGCGCCCCACGGCTTTCTCGGCCTTCACGAAGTCCACCAACCAGGCTTCCTTGGGCAAGCTGTCGTTGCCGTTGGGCACATAGACGACTTCCCCGGTTTGACTCGTGGTCGCATCCACCCCGGCGACAATCTCCGGTAATTCCATAAACGCGGTCACGTCGATGACGTTGCCGTCGTCATCACGCCGTTGCTTCTCCACGACTTCCGGGCGGAAGGCGGAGTTAGGCCGGGAGAGCGACCATTGCAGCCACGTGGACAGCCAACTCGGATATTGCCGGGCTTGCGCCCGCAGCGCCCCTTCCATCCGGTGGTACTGCCCGGCCTGCTGCGGCGTCATCGCCAGCGGCAAGGCTTCCTCGCGGTAAGCCGGGAGGCCCACGCCGAGGTCTTTCAAGGATAGGAAAATCGCGTGATCGACGATTTGCGAGAGGATCGCGGGCGAGACGCCAGGCTTTTCGGTGACGGTGACACGCCCGCGCCGGGTGGCGTTGAAGCTCCCGAACGCAGTCGCGTCGTCGTCCGTGCTGCCCTTCGTCCCGTACTGGCGCGTTTCCAGCACCCCGTACCTGGCCGCCCACTGCTTCTCCCCGTTGAAGGGGAAGGCATCGCGCACCTGGGGAAAGAGGCGGTAGAAGAGGTAGAAGACCGAGGTGGACTTCCCCCCGTAGACGGTGCCGGTCATCCCCAAGTGGTACTGCGTCGCAGTGATCAGATGATGAAACGCACGTCCGCGGTCACTGTCCTTGCTGCGGAACTGATGCACCTCGTCGGCGATCAGCAGTTTGAAGACGTGGCGAGCCTTGCGGCGGATGTAGTCGGCGATAGGCCAACGGCGGAACTGGTCTCCGAACTCGAACAGCGCATTGGTACAGCGTGGCGCGTGTTCGTGTTCGACGTCCCAGACCCACGTGGGGTGGCCATCGTCGTCGCGCAGCTTGCTGCCTTGCGCGTCCCGCGCCCAGCCGATGCCGGGGCGGTCACAGTGGCGCGGCTGTTGGTCGAACAGCTTCGCCGACAAGAGTAGACCATTGCGCTCTTGCTGCACTTGTCCACAGTCGGGACACACCGGGATGGGCGTGGCGATGTCCAACGCCGTTCGCCGTAGCCGCTCCACCGTGGCACGTTGCTGCGCCAGAGCAGTGGCATCGTCGCCAGCACGCAGTTCCAGGAGTACGCTGCGTGCCTCCTTGTAGGCTTGCACGGCTCTGCGGAATTGCTGACGTTGCCCGACCGCCGGATCGACCTCGCGTTCATCGCGGCGTGGTTTGGGCCGCAGTAGCCGGTAGCGCGTCGCCGTGGCCCCGCGCCACCCCGATCCCAACTTGGCGCTGGTCTCGGAGATGACGGCGATGGCCTTGTCGCCCAAACGCCCGGCTCGCCAATCCTCGACAAAGTCGCGCGCATCGTTGATGTCGTGCGGGTCGCCATTGCGCCCCACCTTGCGCAGCTCGCGCACTTGCACACCGGGGATGACCTCGGCGGCCTCGCGTAGCCACTTCTCCACCAGGTGCGGCGGACCGATAACCAGCGCGGGGTAGGCATTGAGGGCGTCGATGGTCGCCAACCCGATGGTTGTCTTCCCGGTGCCCATCTCGCCCTGGATCAAGGCATGCCTTTGGGCTTTGAGGGTGCGGGTCAACGCGATGGCGACGTGCTTCTGCACCGGCAACAGTCCGGCTTCGGCCTGGCCCGGCAACGCGGCGCGGTTCTTGCCCAACGTGGCTAAGTGCTGCCATTCGGCCGCTGTCGGCTTCAGATCGTAGCGCGGGGGATGCTTCAGGATTTCGGCGGCGATTTCCTCGCCGTAGTCTTCCATAAAGGCGGTCAACCCGGCCACGTCATCCAGCACTTGCACGCCAGCGGCAGACACGACACCCACCGTGGTCGTGAAACGGTCGCGGCGGATGGTAATCACGTCACCCTTCTCCGTCTCCTCGGTAGACACGTCCTGCACCTTGCGCACGCGGCCCTTGACCAACAGGCGTTGCCCGTCCTTGCGGATGAGCAGGCTGCCCATCAAGCCAGAGGCCATCAGCATTGCCACGTGGCCTTTCTTGAGCGGGATCGGCGGACAGAACGGCATTTGCCCTTGCGGTTGCAGGGCTTGCCGTAGTGCCTCCGGCCACTCCAGGGCATAGGCCAGGGCCACCTGCTCGCGGTCACTGAGATCGACGCGCACACACTTAGCTTTCAGCGGTGCGGGCGGCAGTTCGCGCAGCCAGCGTTCTGGCGGTGCGCCCAACGGCGGCAGGTCGGCGTCGCGCAAGGCGCGCAAGACGGCGATGTTCTCATCGGTCGGGGTACTGTAGGGCTTGCGCCGCGCCAGCACCACGACTTGCTTGAAGCGTTCGTATTCGCCGTCAGGGAAACAGCGCACACTGATGTTCTCAAAGTGGCCGGACAACAGCCGGGCCACGTCGCGGTAGCCCAACAGGTGTTGGGGCACGATGTAGACCAGGACCCCGCCGTGGACCAACGTGGGCAGCGCCGTGCGCAGGAATTCGATTTCCAGTCGCTTGTTGTTGCCATCCAAATCGGTATCATACGGGGGGTTGAGCCAGAGCAACGATACGGACTCCTTGCTGACCCGCGTGGCTTGCCAGGCGGTGTTGAGCACCTTGTCCAGCACCGTCGCGGCGCGTTCGGCGCGTTTGGGACTCAGTTCAACGCCCCAGGTGTTTACCGGGCCGCCGAGGGTGGTCGCCAGTTGCGCCGCAGCCACGCCTTCGCCACAGCAAGGGTCAAGGAGCCGCCAGAGTTTGTCCCCTTGTGGGGCTTGTAGCCATTCCGCGATGAGCGCGGTGACATTCGGTGGGGTGGCGAAGAACCCCAACACTTCTGCATTGATCAAACGAGCCATTTCGTGTACCTCCACTGATTGAAAGATTGGTTGATTTGCAGATTTGATGACTAGCGGAGGACGCACAGCACATTCCCACCGGGGGAATGCACGGTGCATCCCCCGGTTCGTAAAACGTAAGACGTAAAACGTAAAACGTAATCTTACGCTTTACGTTTTACGCATTACACACTCAACGTCTCAGGAATCACGAAGGCGGGATCGTCGCGCAACAAGCCCGCAACCAGGTCCAGCCATTGGGCATCGGCGGTGAGCGCATAGGCTGTCCCCACGTCGCCACCGCACAAGCACGGGCGCACCAGGCCCAGGTCATCGCCAACCTCGCGGAGTTTAGCGCCCCACTGCGCCGGCACACCGATGGGCAACACGGCGCCCAGGCGCACGGCGAAGGCGGCATCGCTGGCTGCGGCGTCCAAACCGCGCGGGACGACCAGGTAGGCCCGGTCTTCCACGTCGGGGGCAAGTACGCGGCGGTCCACGATCTGCATCCGTAGCAGGCCGGTGTCGGCGTCCACGGAAGCCGTGTAGGTGGCGTAGTTGTGCGATGAAATCACCGTGGTATGCAACCCCGGCGCTTCCAACGTCAACTTGCGCTGGTGTATCGTGTTCAGCGATCCCCAGATACTCCGCGCGGCGGTTTTGTGCCCCACCAGGCTCAGGTATACCACTTCCTTGCTGTCCGGCTCGATGACGTAGCCACTGACGGGCAGCCGCACTTCGTCGTTGGCAATGTACGCCGTCTGCGCGGGCAAACCCTCCGGCGTCAGCCAGGGGTAGGCCACGCGCCCGGCATACAGCGCCCCCGGATACCAGGGCGCGCCGGCTTGGGCCAGTTCCCGGCGGACCATTGCCAGCACATCAAGTGCGTTCCAGTGCTCGGGCAGCGTGAGCTTGCCTTCCCACACCGGCGGCGTCGCCAGTACCCCTGGTGACAGGCTGTCGCCAGCGTAGACCGCCGTTAAGCCGTTCAACGGCTGGACGATGGCTACCGCCGGTTCCGGCACGGTAGGCCGGGGACACACGACGTCCGGCTTTGGTTCGACCAGCGTGTAGAGACCGGCGTAGGAGAGCTGTGGATACTGGTAGTAACGGATGTCGGTATACGTCGCCAGACCCCACGGCGTCTGGAGATAGTGCCGGTAGTTGCGGTAGAGGGATTCGGCGTTCTCCGGGATCATCGGCAGGCCGGGCAACGGACGCGCGGCAGGACACAGCAGGGTCGTATCCGGGTGTTGGGCAATGTAGTCGCCCAACTCGGTCAACAACGGGTTTACATCTTCTTGAAAGGTCAGGATTGGGTTCATTGGAATAGCTCCTTGTGGAAAGTCTGAAAGTCTCAAGTCCAAAGTCAGACCTGGCAATGGAGAATCAGCGAAAACAGAATCAGCGAATGGAGAATCAGCGAACAATGCTCATTCGCTGATTCGCTCATTCGCTTCTTCGCTGATTCGCTTCTTCACTCATTCTTTGCCATCTCCATCGGCATCACCGCGTGGACGAAGGTGTCGGCATTGGTCAGGCCGATGACCCCTGGCTGACGCGCGCTGTTGAAGCGCAGGCCGACCAGTGCGGTGTCCAACGCGGCCAATGCCTGGATCAGGAAGTCCACCTGGAAAGCGATGTCGAGCGCCGGTCCTTGCTGGCTCACCGGCGGGACGACCGTGCTGCCCTCGCCGCCCGTCGTGGACTCCGCCGTCACCGCCAGACCGGCCTCGTCGAGGTGCAGGCGCACCATACCGCCCACGTCGCGGGCAAAGATGCGCGCCCGCTGGCAGGCGTGGAGCACTGCCGCGCGTTCCACCGTCGCCTCCGTCGCCGTACTGGTCGGGATCACCGCCTTGTAGTTGGGGTAGGTCCCGGCTACGACTTGGGAGACCACGGTGGTCGCGTCGAAGTGCAAGGCGATGCGGTCGCGTAAGTCGGTGACGGTGAGCGTCACCGTCCCTTCGCGGCCCAGCAGCCGTTGCACCTCGACCAAGACCGGCGCGGGGATCAGCACATCGAAGGGCGCAGCAACCGGCGCAGCCAGCGGGACGTGCGCCTCGGACAGCCGGTAGCCATCGGCAGCCGCCAGTGTAAGCGTCTGGCCCGCGAAGTGCGCCAGCACGGCCATCAACACTGGACGTGCGGCATCCGCCGAGGCGGCGAACGCCACGCGGGTCAGCGCGACGCGCAAGGCCGTAGCCTCGACTTCCACGCTGTCGGCGTCGGGTTCCGGCAGAAGTGGGAACGCCGTTGCGTCCAGGCCACGGAAGCTGGCCTTGACCTGCGCACAGGCTACGGACAACGTGAGCGACGTGGTATCCAGCGTCAGTTCCGAGGTCAGACCGGCGGGCAGCATCTTGATCCACTCGGCGAAAGCCGCCGCGGGGACGGTGACACGCCCAGGGGTGATGACCTCCGCAGGAATCCGCTGGACGATGTGCCATTCCAGGTTGCTGGCCGCGAGGGTCAGCACGCCGGGCCTGGCGTCCAACAAAACGTGGCCCAGAATGGGCAGTGCCGTTGCCCGCGGGGACGCGGCGCGTCCCACGCGGCTCAGGCCGTGACTCAAGGTTTCGTTCAAACAGATCAGTTGCATTGTCGAGCCTCCTTGCTCAAGATAGATTTGGTGGCAAGGCGGCACACAGCTTCCCCAGGCGGGGAAACGGTGCGCCTCCCTGCCGGGGAAAAACGTATTCTGCGAAAAGCAGAGCCGCACGCAGCGCGAGGGCAAGATGCAGGGAGCAAGATGCAAGATGCAGGATGCAAGATGCAAGAAGCAAGGGAAAAGGCCGGGGAAGCGGAGGTGGGATGCTTTGCATCCTCGTCCGCTTCCCTTGCGGATGGGCGACATAGAGTCGCAGAGTGCTGAAATCGTCAGATGACGTCAGCACTTACGGAGTAGGCCAATACGCGGTAGAAAGTGATGACAACAGCGACAACAACACGATCAATGCCATGTGACTCAGTTGGTCGAGGATGGGGCCGCGCCAATCATCGAAGCCGAACTTGTTGGCAGCATCGATGAGGCTATGCGTCACTGCCCCGATTAGCAGGCCCGGTATACCGGCCACGAGCAACCCCGGCCAGCCACCGGCGATCAAGCCGTGATAGACCAGGATGCGCCATTCACGGTGGGCTTTGCCCTGCACGGTCGTATCGCTCTGCGCGGTGAAGTCGCAGAACAGGTGCAGCGCCACCGCCCAGGCCAGCGGGTGATGCACACCAGCCAACAGCCACAAGGGTGGCAACAGTGCGCCGACGACCTTGCCCCACTGCCACCATTGCGGAGGCCAATGCTGAATCAGGGGACGGACAACGGATAACTTGGGGAAACGAGTAATGACAGACATTTTTCTCCTTGCGGGTTTTGGGATTGCCGCAGGGAGACGTAACGCCGGAACTCCCCTGGGATGCAGGGAGGGCTACGTCTCCCTGCGGGGAAAATACACTATGACTCAGTAGTCGTCACAGGTCTGCAAGTGTGCCCGTTGCTCGCGATGGATGCGGAAGCGCAACTGGCGTTCCAACGTCGCGGCCAGTGCCGCCATCGTGTCGGCCACGGCCTCGGCAATGAGGCGTTCCAGGACGCCAACCGGTAAGTGACACTGCCGTAACCGGCCGGCCACCAGGTCTTCCCATTGGGCAGGCACAGTGGTCGGCGGGGTCGGCGTCTCGGTAGCGTCCAGGTCATCCAGACAGGCTTCCACCGTCGTTAGCACATCGTCGTTTGACCCCGTAGTAAACTGGCGTGTGCGCCAAGCGCCAGGTAAGGCTACGTTGGCGCTCATTTCAGCACCTCCGACGGCGCTCCCCAGAGTTCACCACCGGTCTGGCGCAGGCTTACCCAGCGGTTACGCCCGATGATCACGTGATCCACGACGTCCACTTCTACCAGTTTCCCGCTCTGGATCAGGGTGCGGGTGATGCTGCGGTCTTCCGGCGAAGGATTCGGGTCGCCTGACGGGTGGTTATGCCCGACCAGCACCGCGCCCGCATTGCGTCGCACCGCGCCACGGAAGATTTCGGCGGGACGGATGTGCGTGGTGTTGAGCGTGCCCCGGTACAGAATCTCCTGATCCTGCACGCGGTTGCGGATGTCCAGGTACAGCACGGCGAAGCACTCCTGTTCGGCGTGGCCGATGAGGGCCATCAGGATGTCGGCAGCGTCGCTCGGACTGCTGATCTGTCGCCGGTCGTTGTCTTGCCCGTGGGCAAAACGCCGTCCCAGTTCCAGGGCCGCCCGAATCCGGGCTGCTGTCGCCTGCCCGATGCCAGGGATGCTGAGCAGTTCTTCGGTCAACGCCTGGGGCAGCGTGTCCCCAAAGCGTTGCACCACGGCCTGCGCGATGTCGAGTTGGTCGGGGCCGCCGATGAGGAGCGCCAGGAGTTCGACCTGGCTGACCCCACCGGAACCGACGTAGCTCAGACGCGCCGCCGGGCGTTCGTGTAACGGCAAAGTGTGCAAAGTTCCCATTCAGTTCCTCCTGCATAGACTTGGTTTTGAGATGAATACAGAAGTTTCTGCCCGCGTGCTCCCGTTGCAGGAGCGGCAGAAACTCCTGCAAGGGTGATGCTTAGTTTTCAGTTCAAGGGCGTGTGTCCGCCGCGATCTCGGCCAGCAGCGCATCGTGCTCTGCTCGCCAGTGGGCGATGCGGCGTTCTTGCGTGGGCCGGTCGAGGCGGCTCAGGGTTGGCAGCACCCGCTCGGCGCTGGTGATCCAGTGCCCCAACAGGTGCGCCTTCGCTTTGCGCGAGAAGTACGGCACTTGCGCCGCGCCGAAGCTACGGAAGTAGCCCAGCGGATAGTGCTCCGGCGGTTCGCCAGGAAACACCGGGCCTAACCGAGCGCCGGTCCAATGATCGATGACCGGCACGGGCGTGCCCGATTTCCAGCCGTAACCATACACATCGTAGTGCGGCCACGTCGCCTCACAGCGCGGACAGCGCACGTGCGACGGCCCGCCGCCCCAGCCGGGTGGCAAGGGCGTGGCGAAGTCGTCGGCAAAGAGCTGCGGATACACTTTCCCGCAGACGTCACATTTTGGTGATTACCCACATGTTGCACTATGGGCGCGATTCATTCACCGCAGAGGTCGCAAAGCACGCAGAGAAAGCTTCTTTCATATCTCTCTGCGGCCTCAGCGTACTCTGCGGTGAGATATGGGTAATCACCAGGTCACATTGAATGTACAGACGGTCATTGCAGGTCAGGCAGTAGGGCATATCGCTGCCTCTGCTTCCGGCGTGGCCGCTTCGACCGACCAGGTCTCCCCGGTCTTGCGCCAGTGCGCGCACTCGAACGTGCCCCGTAAGACGGTGTAGTCCTTGGGGAGCGCGTACATCGCCGGCCACACGGTATATCCGCGTGCTTCCAGGTGCTCGCGCACCAGGGTGCGCCAGGTCGCCACCTGCTCGGCAATGGATTCTCCCGCTGCCGTCCAGGGCTGCTGCCCTTGCGGGTCGAGGTCAATCCGCACACTGTCGGCCAGGATGACCAATTCGTGGTAGGCGTTGAAGCCAGCTAACGTCAGCGTGTAGACACGGACAAACAAGGGACTCTGGCCTTGCGTCTGGTGCGACAACAGCAGCCGCACCGGACGGTCAGGCGACACTTCACGGGCAAAGTCGTGCAAGGTTTCAACGTAGACAAGACTGACAAAAGTGTTCATCGTGGGTTTTCTCCTTGAGGGTTCTTATGCAAAAGCTGTCAGCCTTCAGCTTTCAGCGGTCAGCTTTACCGGCGCTGTGTGCCTCTGGCTGACCGCTGACGGCTGAGAGCTATGAGCTACCTCCGTAGCCCAACTGCCGCAGCGCACTGGCCGCCGCGTGGTAGTCTCCCCCGTGTTCCAACAGTGCAAACACGGCGAAGGGACTGTAGGCCCGCGCGGGGTCAAACGGTGGGGCATTGTTGGTGAAGACGTAGAAGCAGCGCGAGTCACGGTAGTTGTAGGTCGCAGAGTGGCCGAGCCGCTTGCCTGGTCGTCGCCAGTACGATGCCTCGTGGACGTGGCGCACACAGCGCCAGCCGTGGCGTTCCAACACGGTCGTCACATCGCCGCGGCGATTGTAGTCGTCGCCGGGGCGGTGGGCATTCGCGGCATAGCGCCAGGGCGTCATCGCCGTGCGCGGAGTGCAGGTCAAGGGCACACGGCTGAACTGCCGCGCGGTATCGAGCAACGCGGCGCGTTCTTCGCAGCTCAGAAACGGGATCGCCGTCAGGTCGCCTTGCAGCAGCGTGTAGCCCGCGCTTGGCGGGGCCAGCACGTAGCCGCCTGCGCCGCGCGTTTCGATGAGCGTGAACTTGCCGCCTGGCTTAGCCGGGTCAACGGCCAGTTTCTGATTGCCGCTGACCGCCGCGTCACAGCGGTAATACACGTGGCAGCCACCGCTCTGTGTTTGCACCACGGGCAGCCGCGCGAGCAACGCAGCCTCATACTGCGTTAGCGCCTCGGCCCACGGCGCAAACAACGCGGGGGCATCGAAGTCGATCACTTCCAGATCGCCGCTGACCCCGCCGGTGATCACGGCGAGGGCATCGGCCTGCGTCCAGGGGCCAAACCAGCGCCACACCTCGAAGGGCGTGGGGGGGCGGTCCTGGTACGGCTTCCAATGCCGCAGACGTGGTTGTTTGCGCCGCCGGTCACAGGGAATCACAGAAAGGCCCGCGCGGGTGTAAGCCAACGCGGAGGACAACAATGGGTTCATACGAGTTACCTCCTTGAGTTGCGAGTTATGAGTTGCGAGTTACTGGTTACAGACAAGGGCTGTCTGTTGCTAGAGCATCAGGGAGACAAGGGGTGCAGCGTGAGTTCCGGGGACGGCACGCGGTAGAAGCCGGGATTGCGCCGGATCACTGCGTCGGCCAGCGGTGTTACCAACGGACGCAGCACGATTTGCACTGTCGTCAGATCGGCGTTGCCCCGGTCGAGCGCCGTATCCACGAATACTGCACCCAGCACTGCCTCGAAGACGTCGCTGAGCACCGAGGTGCGTTGGCGCAGGCCGCGAATGTCGGCGCGTTGACTCAAATGCACGGCTTCAGGCAATTCCAGTTGCCGGGCGAAGCGCGCCAGGCTTTCAGCACGCACCAACTCGGCGCGCAGGATGCTCATCTGCCCCGGCCCGAAGTGCGGGAAGTCGCGGTAGAGCCAGTAGGTGACCGCCAGTTCCAACACCGCATCGCCCAGGTGTTCCAGGCGCTCGTAGTTCGGCGCGCCGGCCGAACTGTGGGTCAAGGCCAGGCGCAGCAGATCAGGGTTGACGAAATGGTAGCCCAACCGTTGTTGGAGTTCGTGGGTGAGCGTGGGATTCACGGTACACCTCCGGCGTCGAACCAGGGTTCTTCTTCCAGCCAACGGTGGAGCACGTCCATCTCCGGCGCGTCCAGGGTGGCTTTCACAGTCTCCCACAGAACTGCACCGGACGCGAAATCGGCTAACGCCCAGGTCGCCAAAGTTTCCCACGGGGCGAAGCGTCCTTGCATCCACAGGCTGACCGTGGATGCAGTGTTGGGAAACATCAGGCGATAGGGCGTCAGATCGTCGGTGAACGAAAAATACATCCACACCGCGCTTGGCGGCGTGAGGGTCATTGCGCCCCGTAAGTGTGTCACTGTGGGATCATCGCGCAACGCGCTACCGGTTTCTTGGATCAGCCGGGCGCGGCATTGCTGTTGTTCCGGGGTGAAGACCACGGGGTGTGCGGGTGCTGCCAGTACGGGCAGCTTCAGGACAGGGGCAAAGGTCATTGTGTACCTCCTCGTAGGTGACGAGGAAGCCGGCGTCTCCTGTCACGGAGGCGCGACGGCCTCCTCGACAGGAATGGAGAAAAGCGCCTGGGAGCCAGTCCACAGGCGCTTTCACGGATGTAGGGCAGAAACCTACTCCTCAGACAACGTAGGCGCGACGCGCTGCATGGTCTTGAACCAGACCACCTGTTTCAGTCCACCGGCTACCACCAGGGCGACCACGGCCAGCAAGAGCAGGCCGGGGTGCGCACCGTGACGGGCGGCGAAGGGAAACAGGCGCGGCGCTTGGGCATACAGCCACAGTAGTCCGGGCACAATCAAGGCCAACAGGAGCAACCACCGCCACCGACCTTGCCGTCCGCGCGGCTTGCGCCGGGGTGCGGACCGAGGGTGGCGCGGCGTTGGCTGCTGTTGGGACCGCCAGGGGCGGTTCTCCGCTGACGGCAACGCAGGTTCAGCTTGCACGGCCTGCCGTTGCGGTCGCCAATGCAGGTTCTCCGCTTCACGGGGTTCCTGCCGTGGACACTCCTGGACCTGACGCCCCGGACCGTGCTGCGCAGGGTGACGGCGATGGACACGGCGTTGCTGTGCAACGCCGTGTATCTGCGTAACGCTGTATAACTGCGTCTCCATCGCTTACCCCTGGCGCTTCAGTTCGGCCAGCAAGTCTTGCGCGGCGTCGGCGGTGATACCGTCCAGCGCACTGGCGATGTCAGCTTGGGCAAAGCCCTTGCCGCGCATCAACGCGGTCAGCAGCCGCTTGGTGCTCTCCGTGGCCGGAGTCGCGTCCACCTTGGCTGCCCGTACCGGCGCAGCAGGCGCATTGCTCTCCTCCTCGACCGGTACGTCGCCGTCAGCCAGTTCACCGTCGCCGTTAGGACCGGGGTTATGCTCCCAGGCCGCCGCCCACTGCTTGTACGTCTCCCACTCAGCCTCAATCAGGTCGGCCAGTTCGTCCCCCACGTAGTCCACGTCCGGGTCGAACTCGTCGGAGCGCACAATGGGGGTGGCGCGGCTCTTCTGCCTGGTGCCGCGCATCTCCGGTTCGGCAGCGTGCAGCAACACAGCGAAGAACACGCTCGGCGCTTTGCCTTGCGTCGCCTTGCGCACCGCCTGCCGGTGTTCGCGCAATGCCTGCGCCAGGTCTTTCGATGCCATTCCCTTGACGGTCAGCATCACCGGACCGGCGTAGCCGTTTTCGGTCTCGACGTAGCCCAGGGCTTGCAGTTTCCCGCGCGCCCCCTCTACGAAGCCGCCGAGCCGGTTGCCGTCCTTGACCCAGGCAAAGCGTGTCGCCAATGGCACAAAGCGCAGCCAGTCGGTGAAGAACACAGGTTCGCTTTCACCGGTACTGAAGATGAGCGTGTGGTCGACCGCGCCGTTGGGCGTGGCCTTGAGCAGTTCGGCCTGCTCCGCGCTCATCGCAAAGCCCCCGGTCGCTTCACGGGGGTCCAACGTGCTCCCGTCATTCACGTACTGGATGAACGGGTATTCGCACACCATTTCCTCTTGCAGAATCTGCGAGTCGTTACGATCTTGCCAGGCCATTGCATACCTCCGATTAGATTTGTGATTTGCTGATTTGAGATTGGTTGATTACCAGTGGATCACAACGGAGCGGCGCAGTATTCCTCCACAGGGGAGAACGATGCGCCTCCCGTGTGAAGGACAACAACGAAACACATTGGGTCAGCCGGACGCCCCATCGCCCGGCTGCACCGTGTTGGCGAAGCTGGCGTTGGGGTAGCGCGTGGGTGAACAAGGGTATCAATCAGTGCGTCTCCCGCGCACCGACTGTCGATGGGCCGGGGCACAGGAGAGGCCAAAGCAAAGATGGGCAGGGTAAGGCGTAAAACGTAAAACGTAAGGGAAAAAAGGCACCGCCTTTCTTACATTTTACGTCTTTACGTTTTCCTATTGCGTATTGGCAGCCGCAGGAAACGCACCGGGGTTGTCTTCCGGGCGCTGCCCACGGCTCTGCCTTTCGCAGTCAAATATAGGTATTGAGGTTGTTAAGGTTCTGCCCATTGCGCCCCAACCTGTACAGATCAGAGCCGGATGTGAGGCCGGAGCCTCGGCATCATCATTGGGTTCAGGCAATGACGATGCCGCGACCACGGACTCGGGGTGGCATTGGAACGCAAAAAGCCCCACGCGGGTAAGCATCTAACGTGGACAGGGCCGTTCGACGAACGGGAGTCTGTCAAGCGTGAAAAACGTCAGATGCCCCGGTGGGGCTTTCAGGGTATGTCAGGATCCGGCGATGGGGCCGGAAATGGTACAACAAGGACAGCGTACCCGCAATAGACGCGGGCAGGTCAAGATGGGCAGGTTATGGAACTGGTAAGGAACGATTCTTACTCTTATTATACCATATCGGAGGGGGTGAAATCAAGGGTAGGAAACTGGAAACCCTATGGGCAAGAAAGGTTTACAACAATGGTTGTGCTCTAGCCTCTTAAAGAATACTAACCGCCTTGGCTATTTGGCTAATTGCCTCCCGTATATCGCTTTCCGTTGTCATTCGACCTAATGAAATGCGGATAGATGCACTGGCCTGTTCGCGCGTCAAGCCTATCGCTTGCAAGACATGCGAGGGTTCCATTGCGCCAGTATGACAAGCCGCGCCGGTGCTCATCATCAAACCTGGCAAACGGAGCAGCAATGCATCAGCTTCGACACCCTCGAAAGTGATATTGGTGGTGTTTGGCAAGCGGGGCGCGTGTTGAGCATTGATTCGCAGTTTGGGGATGGCTTCCAGCAAGCCACGTTCCAATTCGGCTTGATACTCCCTCAGACGAGCACTTTCTTGAGGTAGTTCTGCGGCGACAATTTCGCAGGCTGCACCTAAGCCCACGATAGCTGGCACATTCGAGGTTCCGGCACGCAGACCGGACTCCTGTCCGCCGCCCTCCAACATTGGGCGGATAGGAATAGAACGTGCTCCGTCACGTATGTACAATACGCCGATTCCTTTGGGACCGTACAACTTATGTGCGCTGCATGAGAGCAAATCGACACCCCACTCCCGCACATCACAGGGGATTTTGCCTATGGCTTGTGCCGCGTCCGTGTGAACCAGTGCGCCGTGATGGTGCGCGAGTTCCGCAATTCTGGCGATAGGCTGAAGTGTGCCGATCTCGTTATTAGCAGCTTGAATCGAGACCAGGAAAGTATCTTCACCTACAGCCTGTTCTAGCTCATCGAGCGATACTAGCCCATTGTAATCTACTGGAAGGATAATTTCCTCAAAGCCTTGTTCAACGAGCCGCTTGCAGGGGGCAAGTACAGCTTTGTGTTCGATGGCACAGGTGATGATCTTGTGGCGGGCAGTTGGAGCGTACTCGGCTGTTCCTAAAATCGCAAGGTGATTGCTTTCGGTAGCGCCGGAGGTGAAAACAATCTCAGCAGGGAGAGCCCCAATCAGCGCGGCGACCTGCTCGCGAGCGTTGTCCATTGCTCGCGCCGCTTTACGTCCCAAAACGTGCAGACCGTTAGCGGGGTTGCCGTAGACTTCACTGAAGTAGGGCAGCATCGCCTGTATAACACGAGGGTCACACGGGGTGGTAGCGTTATAATCCAGATATATGGGACTGCTCATAGTTTATCCGGTGGACGAAGATGACGTCGGCCTACGACAACTCATACTGAATATCTTCATCATATTGCCGATACTCCGCATCCAACATATACAATTGATCCCAAACCAGTTGGCGCAGTTCTACTGCCGGGCGCACACAATAGATTTCAAAATCTTCCAGACTGACCGCTCCGTGTGGAAATTGCAACTTCATTAGTCCGCTGGCAATCAGATGTACGGCGTCTTCGTTGCGTTTATAGCGTTTTCGCCCCGTTAGAGTGACAGTGCGGCTGACGTATTGATTGGCACTGACATCTTCACGCAACGCCAGCAAAGCATCACCGAAAAAATCGGATTTTAATCCTATGCCCTGTGCGAAGGATTCACCGCTTAGTTTGCGTACCTTCCAACCAGGCAGGATGCCACGAAGACGGTCGAGAAAAGCTGTCTCTTGCAGGAATTCGGGAAGTTCTTTGACCAACGGTGAAAGGATAGGACGTTGTTCATTATCGAGCTGGATATTTGCCAGCATAACGAGGCTGCACGCACTGGCTGTCTCATACATACCGCCGCGCGTCAAGCGTCCATTAGCTAAAAAGCCTTTGAGTCCGCCGACGATTTCCTGCGGTTTCTCGAACTTGAGTGTTTGGACTTCATCTAACACTACCACAGCAAAACGCGCTAGCAAGCCCCATTGTCCGCTGGCATTGTTGACGAACAACACCGCCGGAGAGACATTTCCACCACTCATCAATCGTACACGTGGATTGATGTTTTCGTACAAGTAACTCTTGCCCGTGCCTTTGGGAGCGAGTTCCAGTAGGTGCAGATTCTTTTCCACAAGCGGAAGCAAACGGCAGAGCAAATAAGTCTTCTCATTCTCGGTAAATGCCCAGGGACTGTAACCCATTGAAGTTAACAGCAGGGCACGCCACTCATCGAGTGTAAAGGCCGCTCGTTTTTCTTTGAATATCTCCAGGTTCACTGAAGCCTGCATCGGCTTGAAAGAGGTTATAGCAATACCTTCCTGAGTATCCACTAACTCCACTACACCCCACATACCTTGTTTGAGTAGATCAGGGTATGCTTCCACAATACCGTCGCCAATCTGAACCTCGGATAACCCTAGAAGCTTGAGTTGCGCAACACGCTCCTTAACGCGCCGGGTGAGAACAACTTCAACCTCCACCGGCGTAAGCACCTTGACCACTTCACCATTGAGCAGGCGATTTTTGATGATTCTGGCCTCGTCAGGCAAGGGCAGAAAACGATCGGCCCAGGTCTGGATTTTGGTCAATTCTTCCGGGGTAACCGCACCTTCCCCTGGAGCAAGGCTATCCAGGATCCATTCGGCTACGTAGGCCGGCACACTGCGCCGGTTCAACTGGCTAGAGGGTAGACGTCGCTTGTCTATCGCCAAGCGACCAAAGACCTGGCTCGCCTTCTGGTTCAATGCTTCGGGGGTGAGGACATCACTCATAAGTCTAGCTCCTTGAGCAGGTCATCAGGCTGCTCGTAAAGTGTCTCAACCTGAAGGTGAGGAACGACTTCGCTCGAGAAAGTAGTGCCGTTGGGTTGGCGGAACAACAAGGTGGCCTTTAGATTCTTTTTATCAGACTCGGTCGGCCAGGGTGTTAGGGAGAGGTTAAAGCGAGTCTCATCAAGCGGTGGAATCTGCCAGTTGCCGCCGACTTGCACACCATGAGAGAAAGAAACGCCTAAACACTCCAGTATTATCTGGCTGGTGTTGATAATCACAACAGTGATTGTTCCAACGTGCTTGGCCTCGCCCTTGCCACTGATCACAATATTCAGCGCGGGTGTTTTAGCATCGCGCACGAAGACAAACCACGGAACAATAACCTCTTCAGGAAATAATCCGCCGTGCGGGTAGGGATCATAGCCCGCTTTGTCGTTCTCAAAACTCTCTTCCCCCCAGGCAACCAGCATATCATGCGCCATTTCAAAGCGTTCACCGTGAACGGCTATTGTACCAGCGGTTTCGTCTATCGAAAAACCATGCTCGTCAAACTCCAGGTCGAGTTTGCCCCAGGCGACTCGTCCATGGGCTTGCATTCCTTTAGGAGTTGGTAAGCAGCGTGGTGATTTGGGATTGAGCAGCCGTCCGTGGTCGCTGGTGATGATGATGTGTAGAATGACTGAGTTGGGAAGACTCTGGACAACTTCAGATATTGCCTGAAGGATGCTCTCCAACTTCGCATGCACTTCCCGTTCCCGCTTGTCTTCACTCTCAAAGTGATAAGCTTTGTCAGGCTGTTCAACACGCCAGAAAACAACTTCACCAGACCGGATGTCTTTCAGGCCGCGTTTAGGGGAGGTATGATCAGGCAGAATGTATCCCAAAGGAGGATACTGCGGTGATAGCCGCGGCGGTACGCCTTTGAGCAGGGCATCTTTGGCAAACTCGGTGACGGTGGGCATGGGCGCAAAGCAGTACGATTTTTGCTCAAGCTGCAAACGTTCTATTTTGGCCCCCATGGTGTGGATGAAGTCTTCGGCGTCCCAGGCAGGCAGCCCATCCAGGACAACACACAAGGTGAGGGCTTGCGGCGCAGCATCATGCAGACGAGCGGAAATTTGGAACGAGAGGTTGCCCGGTTCAAGCAACCAGCGTGGGTAACAGGAGAGATACCACCGGACGAAATCTTGAGCACGTTGGACAATACATGTTCGCGCCTGCTCATCGCCAAAACGCGCTTGCCAGCGACGATAGGGGAGATATTCGGCCTCGAACCAGGCTAACACTGCTGTGGGGTCCTGCGGTAGAGCAGAGGGTTCTGGCGGCGGTAAGCGTTCTTCGAGTGTCGCGAGCGTTTGCGTGTTGAGATACGGCTGAAGATCGCGTAGAATACCACGGGTAAGAAGAGGAGTGTTTTGCTCGTAGAACTGAACAGCCAGTTGCGCCAATTCCTGACGTAAGGCAACTGACATCGGGAAAGCAAACATTTGAGCAAAATATACGCCCTTGCTCTCAATCAACCTTTTCATCCAGGCAGATTTGATTTCTGTCAGCAATGGTTCAGGAACCGGTAGCGGAAATTCATCCAGACTGTCAAGTTTTTCATCCGCTGCGCCTAGCCATCGCCAGAGTATGGATTTAGCGCCTTCAGAGGTAAACACACGATATAGTCCAGCTTCAGAAGCATTTACCGACCGTCGCTCCAGCTCAGTGGCGAGATAGTGCAGAATGACAGTTTCGGCATCATCAGGCCGATGCGTGAACAGCCATAGCAGCCAACGCGCAGCATGTTCGCGCGAGGGCGCACCTTGCCAAAGCGCATAATCGTCAGGATAACAACAGTTCAGGACAAACGTAGCAGTCATTTGTTCGGGTGAGGCTATGGCCATGCCCATTTTTAGCGCCAACTTGTCCGCCTGCTGCTGCAATAAGGCCGGAAAGGTGCGCTGTAAAACGACACGGAGTGATTCTCGATAACAATAAGGTCGTCCGCGCAGGCTATAAAAAGCCTCTGCCCAGGCACTCAGGCGCTCGCCTCGAATCAGGAGTGGTGTATCATCGGTAGCATAACGTAAGAAATCTACTTCACTGGCGATGACCTGATAGCCAGGCGGTGCGGGTAGGTCGCCCTGACGGTCGAGTATAACTTCGGTATGCATTATTCCCCCATCAGTTCGTGCAGACGTCTCAAGCACTGGCGGCGGGCTTCGATATCCTTGATTCGAATAAATCGGTCTTCGATTTGCGCAACAAGGTCTTCTTCCAGTCGCTTTTGCAAGGTTTGCTTGAGTTGCGCCAGCCGAGTAAGACTCTCGGAATCCAGAAAGGCAGGAGGTTTCTCCAGTTGCTGAAGCAAAGTGGCAGGATTTTCACCCCCCTTGTGGCGCTGGGCAAAAGTTTGCAACCAAGTCTTGGCCTCTTGGGTCTTCTGTTGATGTAGCTTCTCAATGTTTGCCTTTCTGGTCTCCAGCAAACGCCGCTGCTCAGTACTAAGCAAAGCTCCGTAATGCGTTTCGGCTGTGGTGAGTTGTGCTTTGATAACACTCAGGTCATCTGGCGTGTTGCAGGGAAGCCTGTCAAGCTTTTGAAGTTCCTCGAAAAAGGCTTCGAGTTGGGTGATTCTTTGCTCAGTTTCACACAAGAGTTGATAGAGAGGTGTTCCTTGCACTGAGTCCAAATTGCGCAGTACCAGGTCGCGCTGGTCTCGCAATTTGTTTATACTGTCGGCATGCTCTATAGATTCAGGCAAAACAGCCGCAATTTGCTCGTATTGGTGTATACGGTTTTCGATTTGTGCGGATTTTTCATCGCGTAATTTGGATGTTTTCGGGGAAAGATTAGTTAGTTGCAATAGTCTTTCACGGTAAGCATATAAGGTTGACAGTCCGTGAGAAGGTGCCATACGCTGCAACTCAGCAACAATCGCTTTTTCGCTTTCCTGTTGTTTTAGTTCCTCATAAACTTGTTTCAGTTTGTCCAGAGCTTCTTCTACGCGCTTTGCTGACATGGGATACTCAGTCAAAGCTTTGCGGGCACGTTGGAGTTCCCGCTCGTGCGGTTTATAGTCGCTCAAATCCTTTAGACTTTCATATCGAGTGCAAAATGATTCTAACGCGGTCTGCATGGCATCTTCCCATCGGGTTTGCAAAATGCATAGACCCGGTTCGGAAGGCATGACTTGCCGGGGAACAGGAAACTCTTTCAACGATTCACGCAACTTGAGCAAGTCGTCAAAACTTGCGGATTGCAAAGCTCGCAACCATGCGCCAGCCCTTTGGTCATATTCTTGCGCCTGTTGCAACGCTTCCTCAAGGCGCGGACGCAATTGTTCGATCTCTTCTCGCTTGGCTTCGGGTAAACGTGGAGTGGCGAGCGCCTCTTCAAGTTTGACCAGAGCCTCATTCGCCTCAGCAATCGAGAAGGATTTGCCCTGTCGTATTTGCTCCAATACAGTGTTGGCTTGGTTAAATGCTTCGTCGGGTTTGGAGCGGCCGATAGCAAGCGGCGATAGAATACAGATACGGTTAAGGAAGTCCTGCGGGTTTCTCGATTCGTCAAAGAGGCTCTTGAGCTGGCTTAGTGAAACGATCTTACCGCTCAACGACAAGCGAATTTCGTGCTGGTGGAAACCAATCCATGCGGATAGTAACAGAGTAAGCGTATTGTAATCGTGCCCATAGGGCGGATTGAGCAAGGTAAGCAAGACCGTTTGAACATGAACATCGTTACAGCCTGCAGGGAAGGTTTCTTCAAGTAAGTTCCAGGCTTCTTGTAGGGCCCGCGAGGTCGGGAGCTGAATAGTATAGTCTTGGGTTGTCAGCAAGCCCCATTTCTGCATCAAATAGAAGTTAGCCACCTGATATTGCATGTCTTTGTTTGCCAGATTGTGAATACTACTCCCTGCTGTATCGCTGAACAACCAACGCGCGATATTTTGTACAGCCGTGCGCAACTGATTGACACCCTTGCCGCCTACAGGTCTGTCAGAAAAATCCACCCGATACACATACGCCTGTTTATAGCACTCAGCAATAACCGCCTTAAGTGATAGATTCCTGAGCGTCTGGACCGAGGCGCGATACGCAACGGGTAAAACATAATCTTTCAAATTTCGCTGGATTTCTGCAAAGTTTCCTGTATCGCCGATCCACTCGTCTACAGCTCGCTTGAAGTTCGCCTCCGCCAATGCGCTTTCTTGTTGATACATGACCGTCCCGATTTTTTCCCGTTCCGAACGTCCTAGAGTTTCAAGCGCTTTCATCCGTTGAGCCGTAGCCACCAGGCCAGGCGTAGGATGTTTGGGTAAAACGATAATTACTGGCAAAGGATGAGCCAAAGTCCCTAATGCCGAGTCC
Organism: Chloroflexota bacterium; assembly: GCA_019873725.1. Taxonomy (GTDB): domain Bacteria; phylum Chloroflexota; class Anaerolineae; order B4-G1; family SLSP01; genus DSWT01. The sequence continues at coordinate 50,805 of JAIOAS010000001.1, forward strand.
AACACAGACGGAGCAGTTTGCTGTAATTGTATTTTCTCTTCCTCACTCTGCGCGATGAGCCAGATGACTACCCCGCGAGAACCCTCTTCAATGCCACTCACTCCTGCACGATAAGGTTGGAGTAGTTTTCTTAGTTCGTCTGTCGTGAATAGGTCAGCAGTGAATGCCGCTTGGCGTGGCGCCCAATCCCCAATGTTTCCATAATTCAAAGAGATCTCTAGGGCGGGTACTGCCGCGCTTATTTTGCTCATTAGCGCATGATCGACTGGCGTTTCATCTACTGCCTTTTGGATGATTTTTTCCGTTTCGGGCGAGCGAACTCCAGGAGGAAGGAGAGATGAAATCTTGTTATAGGGATCGTACTGAATCACTCTGGCTTCGCTCAGTTCGCGTAAAAGAACCTTGATTCTTTCAACACTTAACCCACACAAATGGCTAAGTAAATCAAGTTGCGCATCTTTCCGCAGTTTCAGTCTGTCTAGTTCTGCCACAGCTTGCTGCAATAAGAGGGCTTTCAGAACGGCGCGATGTTCACCAGTGAGAGGGATAGGGGAACTCTCAAGTGCAGTGCGATAGGCTGTATACCAACTCTTGGAAATTTGCTCTCCGAAGAAATCTACCAGTGTAATTGCAAAGACGAAATTAGGACTACCATCCAGCAATTGGGCTGGCTGTTGACGCTGGTCTTGCCACATCCGGCGCACAAATTCCAGGGCGGTACGCGGGCTTTCGCCCGCACCTGACTCAAAGTTGTGAAACGACAAAATGGCCGTTGTCAATGGATGCAGAGGAAAGCAACCTTTGACCACTTTTTGCGCTGCAGCCTCGACATTCCATTTTAATGCTTCGTCGTATCTTTTGGAAAAGTAGCTATATAGAGCTTCTCGGCCTCGCGCCAACGCTGGTTTTACAGCACGCTGTTCAAGCCAAGCCGCCCAGGCAACATCGTCTTGTTTCAGGTAAGCGTCAAGGACACTTTCCATAAGCGAAAACAGCCGAGCGCGTTTGTCCTTGGGCAAACGTTCTAGTTCTTTTTTAACGCTGTCGCGGCGTTGTCCGAGGGCATAAGTCTCGGCTACGGTATCGACATCATGTTGAGAAAAAGCTAGAAATGCACTTTTCCCAGGGCGCTTGCTGATACCGTTGAGCAATTCTTGTAATTTACCTGCCACACGCGAGGCGGCGTACTTTTGCAGGAACAAACTAAATTCATCGAACAGAATCAGTAGACCACCGAAATGATAAGGCACACATACTTTGTCTACCGCCCACAACACCAATTCTTCCAGGTTGACCTCACCACCGAAATCAGGGTAGACGCCCGTGACCTGTTTGAATACCTCGCGGACTAACGCATAGGCGCCCTGCTTGCGCAAGTCGCTCGTCAAATGGGCGAGATCAGTGTTTTGGACAGCCAGAAAACTTTCAGCCTTTTGGCGCGCTTCGCCGCTGAGGTTCTTCAGCCATGCGGCTGCATGAGCATACCAGAAGGGCATTTCCAAACTACGTGTGGCGTTGTGCTCTTGCAGCGCATGTTCTAGGGCACGCACAAAACCTTCCTGAAGATCGTCGCAGCGGTCACCTTGCAAGCGCACCACTAGAAATTCGCCCTTACTCTTCTTGAAATCGCGGTAGCCGGCCAACTGCGACTGGTTATTGAGCGCCTGTCCTAGCCGATCCAGCACAATCTTCACCTCTGGTGAATCTGCTGGGCGAGCGAAGAAGTTTGCCAACGCCAATGCTAGGTGGCTTTTGCCGCGCCCATAATTGGCGGTCAACACAATACGATAATCACCGCGTTCGACGGTGAAAGCTGTCTTTAGCGTATCCAATACGTCTTTGGCGGCGTAGTCGCGCTGGGCAGCGCCAATGGTCACCGGCGCATGAACGGTGAAAATGTACTTTTGGAGTAATTCGCGATTGAGCTTGGGGTCTTCATAGTCGCTTAGTTGCACGTCTGAGCGAAATTCACCCTGCATGTCCATGCTAACCAATTCTTCTATACGCATTATTCCCTCCCGAAGAATACTTATTTCAGAACACCTTCGGCTATCTGGGCCGTATAGCGGCGTTGCATATCAAAGGTAAATAGTTCGGATGTCTCTGCCGGCACGGCCAGTATCAATTTGATGCGCGGGTAAGGCAAGCCTTCCAACGCCTCGCGCCAGAAACATTCACGTTCGTTCATTTCCAATCCCAGCAAGAGCAAGTCCAAAGTATGCACCAATAAGCAATCTTGCGTTTGAGTTGAATGGGCGAGTGTGCGCAGCAAATCCATAAGATGCCGATGTCCATCTGGGCGCGTAAGGCCGGAAAAATGCGTTCCTTCCGGCAAACTTTGCAGATAAGCTTGCCGTGCATCCAATGCTTGTACATTTAGACGCACAGCAATATCACCTTCCTGGCCGAGGTATGCGCGCGGCATCAACCATACCCCTACACCGGTCCGCGCGCCGGGTTGACGCAGTGCATCCCGCAGAGCTTCGATGTTCATCGCTTACCCCACATACATCTTTTGCAGAGCGTATTCCAGACTGGGCTGTAACAAGACCACCTGATAGGGGCGGGATATCCGGTAAAGATCGAGCATACCCTCTTGTTTGAGTTGCAGGAGGAGGCGCGTTAGGCCTTCTTCGCCCAGCAAGAATATCGAGGCGAAATCCCCCTGGCTCAAGTCATCCAGATTGATCGTGAGCCGCTCATCATAGTGGGCGCGCCAATATTCGGACAGCGCGTAGCCCAAAGCCCAAAGCGGTGGTGCATCTGTTGAGAGCACGCGGTAAGTTTTGGTGTTTATCTCTTCCACCAAGCCCAAACGTCCTAATCCATCGGTTTTGAGATATGTGCCGAGAAAAACTGTGATGGTACTACGCACCGAATCCGGCGCGGGGTTTTTGCCTGCTTCTTGCTGAAGAAAGGCCGTCAGATCGGCAATCAGATCGGCGGCGGTGAAGATGTTGCCCGGCACAAAGCGCGTGCGCACCAAATAGTTCCAAAAGGCCGTAGGGCCATGTGGCGCGGCCAGGTGATAATGCAGCAGCCATTGTGTACTGACTTTTTCCAGGGTGGGATCATGTTGGGCGACAAAGCGTCCGAAGACGGTCAGTGCATTGCTCTTGTCCAACAACCCGGCACGTAAGGCGTAACGCGGCATAGCTTCCTGATAGACTGTTCCTAAGTCTGTACTTTTTCCCAAATCTTCTCGTTTAAAGCCAGGTTTATATTTGGCGAGAGAAATGACTTTAGCAATGGATGAACGGGACAGAGAAAACGTACGATGAAAGGTCAGGCTCATATATTCTCTCCTCATTATAGATGACAAATAAGACAACTTTCATCTCCTGATTCGTTCGCTAAGAAAACGTCTGCTAAGGTCAAATTTACTCTTGATTGCTGTTGACGTTCCAGACGGCGGCTGTACTCTTCTCGAATCACTCTTTGACGTTCGGGAGAACGTAATTCTCTTAAGCTTTCTCGAGAAGACCACGTATATCGTTCGCCAGTTTCAAGGTTTTCTCTCTCGAAACTTTCGGCTCTTTCATATAAATCTTTATGGTTCTCTAGTAGCCCCAACCATTCAATTTTTTGTTGAAAGAAGCAAAAATAACAACCCGAACGCGAACGCCATTCGTAGTATTTGGGCAAACCAAGCCCACTCTCGTCTAAAATTCGAACGACGTCTTCCCGCTTTATATCATCCTCTATAAAAGGGTAACGCGCTATGATATTTGGTTTGGTAGAAACATAACCTTTTCGATGTTGTTCATCGGCTCGTATACCAATGTAGTTATAACAAATATCATTACTGATTTCTTCTTCAAAAGGCTTAATCTTTAGGTATTCTGTACACCAACGGACTTGTGCTGAAGGTAGAAATCCGCCTCTAGCTTTGAGCATATCTTCAAACGATTGTCTTGCTCTAATCTTTTTAATCTCTCTTCCTAAAAATACTTCCAATTTGTCCAAATATTCGTACGTTTCCGGCAGTTCTTCGCCTGTATCGCAAAAGACATATTCCAGGTTGGGAATACGGCCGCGCAGATAAATAGCCAGGGCAGTGCTGTCTTTGCCGCCGGAAAGCGAAACGATGTGCCGTTCAGGACGAATCAAATTTACCTCCTTCAGTCCACACATACTTCAATCATTTTGCCGAAAACCTGCGCCAGCCGACAGGCCACATACAAGGAGACGCGCCGTTTGCCAGACTCAATCTGGGAAAGATAGGAACGGTCAATACCTGCTTGTCGCGCGACTTCATCTTGGGTCATCTGGACTTTCTCTCGCTCGGTTTTTAACCGTTGCCCAAAATGTTGGTAGAACTCGTCTTGTTTACTACTGTCAACAAACGAATCCCCCCGCTTTTCTATGCGGGGGGATTCGTTCATCATTTCACAATGGGTTAATTCTATGAGAGGTGATACCATTGAGGCCTCCTATGTTGATTGGTGTTTGGGGTATCTAACGCATTGATCATTGTTGCCCGGCCTTTTTCTGTTGTTTTAACAAGAGCTGCAAAGCCAAGTTGATTACTGCCGGATCATAATTATAGCGACTGAGAAAATGGGTCAAGTCTTGTGTGAGCATCTCGGCGCGTTCCCGTGTTTCATCAGATGCTGTTGTCATTTGCGTGAGCGTATCATTTGTGTGTTCTTGCCACAAAACACCGATATATTGCGCTTGCGCAGAGAAACGTTCAACATCGGCGTCCGTCCACATACGCGCCGGACGGTTGGCAATCACAGCTAAAACACTTTCCAATGCAGCGCGTGAATCCGCAGCTTCGGCGGCGCGCTTGAGTAGGGGCAGCAAAATGGGGTGTGAAACTCTCGAAACGAGTTGAGTGGCAAGTTGACGGAACGATTCCCAACTCGCTTCGCCATCGGGCAAACCGCAAGCCGTCAGCCAGGCATCACGCGCCCAAATTAACAAGTTGGGTGTAGCATTGACCAACGCATCCAGCGCCGTATTCAGCCGCTCGAAAAAGACCTCGAAGCGATCCTGATCAAATTCCCTTTCCTCGAACGCAGGCAATCCCAACGCTTCCGGCACTTCCACAAACAGGAACCTTTCGGGAGAGCGTGATGTTTCCACCGCATGGCGCAACTTGAGAGCGATTTCAGGCAGACGGTGGGTGCGCTGGGCATATTCAGGCAAGGCTTTCATACGGCTAATCACCGTCCGTGCAACCGGCATCACGTAGGGTGACACACCCAGACCACGCGCCATACGTGCCAATACGGCAGCCCGCAATCCCGTCACGCGGCAGCCTGCCAGTGAGAACATCTCCGGGCGCCGCAGCAGTACTTCCCAATCCGCTACACTCGGCTCGACAAGCAAAGTCCCTTCTTTGTAGAGCGTCATTTCGTTCTCATAAACCTTGTAGAAAACGGCTAGCATAACCGGTATAACGCCCTGTGTCATGCCAAACGGTGGGGCACTCAGGCGGCCATAGAGATCGGTCACGGGCTGGGGGTCTGGCAAGCCAGTAAAGACGAAATCATAAATGGCTTGCCATGCGGCAGTCAGATGCAGGCTATTTTCGGCGGGCGGGGCAATGCGCCAGTTTTCTCCATCCAGGCGGTGCATATCGCCTTTGTGCAGCAAGGCTTCGTACATACTTCGCTCTGGCGGGAACCCCTGGATACCCAAAATGGGTTGTTCAGCGCGGGTAAGAATGCCCTCGATGAGCGTGCGGCGCGCTGCTGCCCCCTGCGAGGTCAGCTCGCGGCGGTTGAGCAATTCGTTCCACACCCGAGGCGAGTGGGGGTAGAGCGCATCGCAAATTTCCGAAAGCAATCCCGAAAGACCGCGTTGCACGTGCTCGGAGACTTTGGCTCCCTGATAGAACCACTGACAGCCTGCCAGAGCAGAAATCCGATGCGGATTGATAGCTTCATCCAGTTCCAAACGAATCATGCGCTCAATAGAAGCCAACCGCGCCCGCCATTCACGTCGGGCCACCGGATCGTCACGCAGTTCAGGCGTGTTTTCGCGCACCCAATGTAAACCGCGCAACTCCTGGGCCAGTTCCTTCAGGCGGATTGCACGACCCGCTACACCGACGACAATCTCTGAGCGGCTGCTGAATGCCTCTGATTGTGCCCATCGCGTGAACTGGTCTATTTCGGTCAATGTACCAGGCAGACATAAAAGCACCAATCCGCTGGCCTCAGGAGAAGAAATGAGCGAAACCTTGTCCAGATTAAAGGAATCGACATAACGCACATCGAAAAAGCGCTGGGTGCCGGTCTGATAGCTATGCCGGCGGGGAAAAAGAGGTCTTGGCGGCAGATACCCTTGCAGCACCTCGGCAATGCTGAAGGTCATCCCCAGCATACCGCGGGCAGTATGTAAACGTTCCTCAATGTCCACATCACTGCCTTGCCAGACAGCGTAAGTGTCGTTGAAGCGACGATAAACAATAAGCGAGCGACGGCGTAACGCATCTAGTCCAGCACGTAGGGCAGATTCGTTCCAATCGGGAGCGTAAAACGCGCTCAGGATCATCGCCTCAGTCGCCTGTAGAGGGCCAATTTCCCCTAACCAGTTGAGCAAGCTAATCGTTTTCAGCAGATCGGTTTCGATTGGGCTAAGATTGGGTGTGTTCTCCAACCGTTCCAATGCTTCGGTCAACGGACGAGCGTGGCCTGAAGCGTAAATCCGTCCCTGATAATTAGCTGCCAGATAGTCGAACAAATCGGGGAGGCGTAGGAACTCTCCACTTGTGTGGCCGGCGAGAAATTCCTGAAAGCCAAACGGTTCCTGCGAAGCCAAATAGGCAAAAATCGAACGCTCGTTTTGTGCTAGGCGACGAAAGAAATACGGTAAGGCAACAAACGCACTTGGGTGAAGGGGATATGCCCGGCAAGCGAGAGTGGTGAATTCGGAGAGGGGTATCGTTGCCGGACGCCAGCCAGCTTCTTCCACGGCTTGTATTGTTTCAGCAAAGGCCAGTGTCAATGCTGGTGGATCGGGCGTATCGTTCAAGGCACGCGCCAGTAAACGCATTTGCTGAACTGGCGGTTCCAGGAAGGGAATATCCTCAAAACGGCCTTGCACCTTAGCCCATTCGCGCTGTGTGGTGCTGTCCAGCAAGGCGGCATATTGCTCAAAGGCCTGGTGCAAAATGCCCGCGAAGACCAGCGGCCGCTCACCGCTGCGGGCAGCAAACTCGGCTAACTCCTGCAAAAGATAGACATCGCTCTCGTATGGATGGGCGGCGGCGTGCTCCAGAGCTTTGCCCAACTCATCAAACAGGATTAATGCCCCGCGCGCGCCGGAAGGCGTTTGACTCACTGTTTCCAAGAAGGCTTCCACCCAGCGAAGAAAGACACGGCTATCGGCATGGCGGGCTTCCTCAAGGCTTTCCCGCAATGCAGGCGCAAACACTCCGGTTTTCAACGTCTGCTCAAATCCACGCGCCAGGCACTCCTGAAGCGGCGCCCGTGCCCCCGTCACCGCTACCGTGACGAAACCATCGTTTCCTCCTATCTGCTCTTGCAATCGCTCGGTCAGCAAGGGATCGGACTGCTCCAACATCTTCCAGGCAATCGTATGTCCCGTTTGTCGCGCATCCAGCAAATGAGCGAGGAACAACCCAAAGAACGATTTGCCCGAACCATACGGTCCGGTCAATATCCAGGCTCTGGCATTGCCCGCCAGTCCATCCACAACGCGCCCCAACGCGGCCAACGCCTGTGCTGTCAGAGTGTATCCAACCAGCAGATCGCCGTTAGGTAGATCGCTTTCCAGCCGCACGGCGCGTAAATTGTTTTGACGAAGGTGAATCACCTCACGTAGCAGCGTCTCAGTCATAATACCCCCGCAACAACTCATATCCCTGTTCAGGCAAGATGGTATGCAGGTATATCTGGCGCAATCCGGCGGTCTCTTGCAAGCGCAGCGCACCGTTCGTGAGAGATTCTAATTGCTCTAAATAGGTCATGACACTGTTTTCATCCAGTTTGAAAATCTGCCCTGGACTGCCTGGTTGATAAACACATTCGTCTACAGTTGCCGTGCGTCGCTGAGCAGCTATTGTGTTCAGGAACCCAAACAAGGCATAGCCGAACACAGCCGCAGGCAGTGAAGATTTAGCGCCAATGTCAAAACGATAAACCCCATCGCCGGGCGAAAGGCGTAGTAAGTTCAGATCCACCAGTGGGCAATCTAGACTTTCCTCGAAGTTTCCCCCCTTACGACCTTGTGACGGGACGTAAGTACGTAGAAAGACATCCACTTCGCGCGTAACCATGCCTTCGGTTGTCTCAATTCCCATTTGCGTCAATTGTTTCCTGATGAATTCTGTGATTTGCTGCTTGCGAAACTCAACATCGAAATAGCGTGAAAAGATAAGATACCATACTAATCCTCGCTCTTGATTACTGGCTAACAGCCAGTGCAATAACCAAAGCGAGCCAATATCCTCCAGATAGGGGTCCCAGCCGCCATCGGCCAGCAGGCTGCGCCCCAGTTTAGAAGGTTCGATAGCGCGGGTCTGACTGCCCGCGCCGGGAATATAGTTCAGCAATCCTAACGCCAATCCCCAGTACCGAATAGCAGCAGCCATATTCTTCCCGACACCCAATTCCACAAAGGCATCTTCGCGGCTGAAAACTAATGGATCACGCAGAGCGGCATCCAACCCTTTCTTTAGCCAGCCCTGCCGAAAAACGAATTTTTCATGTCCGCCAAAAGGTGGGCGGGATGAGTGTGTTACGGACATTCCTGTTAACTCCCTCGTTAAGTACTTATTCTAGAGAACGCCCCCGACGTCTGACGCGCGGGGGCGGGTATGGTATGCTTATGCCCACTACGGCGCGTCATCGCCGATAGTGCCTTTGGGTTGTGGCTCAAAGGAAGCCCGAGCTGTTCAGAGCTGCGGGTCTATTTTTTTTTGTTTTGGAGGTAAGTATAGGCAGGATGGAGAAAGGGTCAAGTATCGAAACTTGCGATTCATCAAACTGGCATCCTGAATCCACGATTCAGGATGCCAGTAGGCCTTGCATAGCATAACAGAGTTACTGCCTCTCCTCCTCCCTCCTCCCGACAAACCGCCACTGCGTCGCCACGACCTCGACCCTGGCCTGCTGCACAAAGCCCTGCGCGTTCGCCGCCAGTTCATTGCGCTCCGCATCGTCCAAGCCCTCAGCGCGGCGCACCAGGTGCACCAGGTTCTCCCGCGTGTCGCGCTGCTGCAAGAACCCGGCGACTTCCACCTGGTCGCCCTGCTGCCACGATGGCGCACGCCCCACGGCCTGCGGGAAACAGACATCGATGGCGTCGAAGTTCTTGCCATCGGGATTCGGTAACATCCCCGGCTGGCGTGGGATCAACACCCGATACACCGTCGTCTGATCCGGCGACACCCGCCGCCGAACCACCGTACCTGATAAAGATATGTTGTTCATATAGTTATTCTCCTCGTTGATGACAATGATGGTTGTGTATATGTTCACTGTCTGGCTCATAATAACGTAAAGCGTAAAACGTAAAACGTAAGCGCGCTTCGATGCCCTCTTTACGTTTTACGTCTTTACGCCTTACCTCTCATGGCTCCAACACCGCCTGCACCTCGATGACGGGAATCGCCAGGCCGGGCGTGAAGCTGCCACACTGCACGCCGTTGGCGTCGGCCCCGGCGGTCTGGGCAGCAGCCCAGGTGACCATCTGCGTGAAACCGAGTTTGCGCAAATCGTAAACACACCACGCGCCTTGTTGTTCGCCAGCACAGCCGAACAGCGGCCCGGTCTGGGTACGCCAACGCCATTCCACGCATTGCTCCAACTGATACCAGTCGGCTTCCCCGGCGTGCTCTCCGTCACTGCACCCACGCGCGGAGATGCCCAACGGCGGCTCGGCGCGGTAGAAGCAGTCGCCCCACTCGCGGCGCGTGCATTGCAGCTCGTCGTATTTCCACGTCCACTGCGGATACCACCAGGTCTGCACCCCGCCCTGGTACGCCGGCATATCCCAGGCCAGCACCCGTTCGTCACAGGTACAGTCGCGGTCCTGACACGCCGGATTCCAGCGCGGGCCGTTGGCAGTGAGGCCATACGACGAGGTCTGGAAGGTGTGTTCCAGGTAGTTGCCTTTGATGGCACTGCCCCCACCATTCCAGGCGCGGTCGCCTACAGAGATGAGCGATGCATACGGCGGCGTGAATCCGTAGACCCCCGCCGCCCCTTGCGTCCAGCGTTGCCAGGCCGCGCCGAGTTGCAGGTTGACGCGCGTCCCTTCAACGGGCTGACCCACCGGTGACGGACACGCCGGGACATCGCCGGTACTGCTGTAGGCCGCACCGTAGTCTACGGCACAGGGAAATGCCTTGCCCGCAGAAAAGGATTCCACGCGATTGGGCGCGCCGGTGTACCAGAGTTTGGTCGGCAAGCCCACCAGCGAACGCGGCCACGGGTTACGCAGCACTTGCGCGGGTGGAATCTGGACTTGCACGTCGATGTTCCATTGCCAGTCATCACAGGTCTGGTCGATGCCGCCAGGGTAGACATCGGGCACATCCTGGCACGGCCAGTCGCTGCCTTCGCCTGGTTCTGGCGAGGGACGCGGCGTGGGCGTCACCAGGTCACATTCCCCCTCGGCGGCGCAGCGGGCTTGCACCACGTAGCATTGTCCACCCGGCATACACCACCACAGGACTACCGTCCAGTCGTGGGGGCAGCCGGGGATCAGCGCATCGCAGCTCATCCGGTAGAACCCGCCACCGGGCAAGCCTGCCGGGGGCGTTGCGGTGGGTGGCGGTGGTGCAGGTGTGCCGCTCCCACCGCCGCCACCGCCTTCGCCAGGCGTCGGCGCAGGGGGAACCGGCGTTGCACTTCCGCCGCCTCCACCACCACCCGAACCGCCGCTGGCGCACTTGAAGCAACCGCTGGTAGGAGCGCCGCAGCAAGCATTCTCCGGCGGCGTACAGCACGCGCCTGCCGGTGTGACGAACATCGCCAGCGCCCACAGCACCAGTCCGGTGACCAGCAGCAAGAGGCCGATGCGTAAAACGGTTTTACGTTTGTCATTCGTGTGCATATCCACCTCCTCTACCACGTGTCCGGCGGGGCGGGCAAGGCCAGGGCTTCCCAGCCGGTGAGTCGCCAGACGCCGTCCGTACCCTGGACAAACGTGGCCGTCACCAGGTTGTCGCGGGCGTCGATCTGGTCATCGCCGAGCTGTGCCAAACACGGCACACTGCCTGTGGACTCGCACATCGCCGGCTCAAAGATGAGCACGGACTGGATGCCAAGCACGGCCTGGGTCACCGAACAATGCGTCGTATCGTCACAACGAATGGGGTTCTCCGGCCCCAACCCCGTGTGGACGAAGACGAACGGCGTGTCCAGCAACGGCCAGGCATAGTCGGCGGCCACGTACTCCCACGCCTGGGCACTGCTGGCCTCGCGGTCGTATGCGAGCAGCGTCGCTTCATCGGCGGCTTCCACGCGGGTACGCTGTAACAGCACGGCGAACGCTGCGCGCAACGCCTGTTCCTCGGCAGCAGGCGGGGTGAGATACACTGCCCCACTCGTTGTGTCACGCTGTTCCTGCCACCCGGCTGGCCGTGGCGTCGCCGTGGGCGACGCTGTGGACGTCACCGTGGGAATCGGCGTTGCTTCCAGATCAATGCGCGGCGCGGTGAGCCAGCGATAGACCTGGACCCCACCGGCCAGCACGATACCGCCGAAGATGATTCCGACGGCCAGTAAGATGTAGCCGGTACGTTTGAGTTTGATTTGTTGTCGTTGTCGTTTCATAGAGACTCCTCCTTGAGAGTTATGAGTTGCGAGTTAAGAGTTGTGAGTTAAGAATGGAAAATCAGCGAATGAGCGAATGAAAGAATGGGCGAATTACAACCCACGCTGATTCTCCATTCGCTGATTCTTTTCTCGCTGATTCACTCGTACTCCGCCGTTGCCCCCCACGCAGGTCGAGCGCGGCCACGCACCCTGACGTGCACCGTGGAACCGCCAATGAGGACGACGGGGTGTAAGTCCGCTTGACAGATGAGTTCCACGCGGTTGGCCCATACCTGGGGGACACCGCAGGTCACCTGCCCACGGGTGTTGGTTGTGGCGATGTTGCGTGCCACGGTCGCGGCGTTGGCTGTCAATGCCACGCGCCCGGTGCGTAGATACAGCGCCACGTCGAGTTCCTGAGCCGCTGCGTGCGCCGCTGCATCGGCGGCCATTTGCGCCAACCGATAGGTGCGGTACATCAGACCGCCCTCGATGAGCAGCGCCGCCATCAGCAAGAGCAAAGGAAGCAGCACCAGTACCCACACCAGCACTTGTCCCTGCTCGTCAGGGCCTCGCCAGCGCCCCTTACTCCCTACTCCATACTTCCTACTCCCTGTCCTCACTGCCATTTCGACTTCCACCTTTCGATGCGGAACGTCGCACCCTGCCAGAGCGTCACGCGGTCACCGCCGAAGAGCAGCGGGGCCAGCGGGATGTCATTGACGGGTACGGCGACGCCGGCATAGTTGGTCACCGTCCCGCCACGTTGCCAGCCAGCAGCGTCGAGTTGCCACGCCATTGGCGCAGCGTCGATCCCGTTAGCGGTCAAGTTCATTGCCGTGGCGCGGTACGCCTGGTACGCAGCCTGGTAAGGATTCAGGCTTTCGACGGCGTAACGCCCACCGCTGAAGGCAGCCTGGTCAACGGCCAGGGCCACAAAGAGCACGCGCCCAAAGCCGATGACGGCGGCCAGGATCAGGAGCAGCAGCGGCAAGGCAATCAGCATTTCGATGAGGGCTTGGCCTTGTTCGTTGCGAGTTGCGAGTTGCGAGTTATGAGTTTGCATTTCTACCTCCCATTGGTAAATGGCATTTTGGTAAGGGTGATCACCGTGTCCCGCGCGGTTGCCCCTGGTGCGACATAGGTCTCGACCAGGCCGAGGCGGTAGGCGGTGTAGAAGTCGCCGAAGGGTACGCGGACGACTTCCCACAGTAACGGGCCGGGTGTGACGTCCAAGACGCGGCTATCGTCTGGCAACAAGGCCACTTCCGGGCAGACCACGCACACCGGCTCGTTGCCCAACGTCCACAGGCTCACCGTCTCGCCCGTATCGTTGACCAAGGTGACGGTGGCTACAACAGGCGTCGGCGTCGCCAGATGTGCCTGCACCAGCCGCGCGCCGACCAGGGTGCTCGCCGCGATCAGCAAAAGGACACTCAACGCCACACCCAGCCACCAGCGCCGGATGGCCCGTCGTTTGATCTGCGGGGTGACAGGCCGTTGCACAACCAGCACCCACGTCGCCTGGCGCGGGACGGCCGGGAGCGTGCCCTGCAACCGCTGCGCGGCCAGGTAATGCCACACGGCGGAGACCTCGGCTTGCGTTTCCGGGTTGTCCAGCCGGTAGACCTGGCCCGGCAACTTGCGCGGGGCCACGGTGAAGCAGTAGCTCACTCCGTGCTCATCCAGCGCGGTAAAAGCCAGGGCATCAGCGTTGATGTACGGCAAGGTGTCCCCGGCGATGCGCACCGGCCGGTTCAGTGCGTCGGTAGCGATCTGACCGAGTAAGTGCTGCCAGGCGTCGGTTTCCTGCAGTTGCGCGGCGACATCGCGGCGGTGGGCAGCGACGCGCGCCGCCGTGTCCTCGGCGATCATCCGCCGCTTCATCGCCAGGTCTTGCCGGGTATAGCCTACGAAACGCACGATGAGCCACAGGATGAGTAACCCAATGCCGCCGGCCACCGGCCACACCCAGCCCGGCAAAGTCGGCCATTGGGCGGGTGTGGCAATGTCCACAGTCGGAGTCGCACCAGGTAGCACAGTGGGCAGCGCCGTGGACGTCGCCGATTGCGTCACGGTAGGACGTGGCAGAGTCGCTGTTGGTGTACCTGGTGTTTCCGTGGGCACTGCCAGCGTTGCCACCACCGTAGCCGTCGCCGTAGGCCACACTGCCGTCGCCGTAGGTAGCAGCGCCTCCGGCGTTGCAGTTGGCAGCGGCTCTGGCGTAGGCGTCGGTGGCTCCGGCGCTTTGGTCGGTGCAGCAGCCGGTTCCTCGACTGGCGCTGCCGCGACCGGCGCGGGTGTGGGCGGCGGTGTAGGCTTCTGCGCCGCGACCGGCGCGGCCCACACCACCATCCCCAGCACGAGAAGCGTGAGCAATCGACGCATCACGCCGCGCCCCTCCGCTTGCGCCATATAGCGCCAGCGCCCAACACGGCCAACACCAGGCCGGCTGCGCTGAGGCGTCCCGCGCTTCCTGTTTCCGGCAAAAGCACGATCTGCGTCTGCACCGGGGTTGCCTCCGGCGTTGCCAAACCGGTCGGCGTTGAGACAACCGGCGGTTTGACCGGCGTGGGTGGCGGCGTGGGTTTCTCGGCGACGTGCGCGGCTAGACCCGGTACGCGCCGTGAGGCACGGGCGTCGGTGTCAGGCAGCGCCGTTGGCGTTGGCAAAGGTACGGGTTTTTCGGTGGACGGCGGCGCGCTCTGCGGTAACGTCGCCGATCCGCGCGTCACCCGGAACGTATACTCCGTGCCCAGCCCGTACACGCGCCAGTCATAACTGCGTACCAGCGCGCTGTAGATGCCGTCCGCCGGTGCTGTCCAGACGATGCGCGAAGCGATGTCGTGCGGGTAGTTGATGTCATCGTTCTCCGCCAGTGGCATTCCACAGTCGGTCGCGGCGAACAGAGCCAGCAGTGTATCGCCCTGCGGCCCCAGGTTGCCCGTTTCCAGCACGTAGGTCTGCCCGGCGACGGCAGTGAAGGCGAACCAGTCGTTGTCGTTCTCCCCGGCGAAGTTATCGCGGTAGAAGGTGTCCAGCGCAATGCTCAAGCCTGGACACGTGCCCGGCGCATCCCCGACCTGCACCACGGGTGGCGCAGGGGGGTAGCCGCGCATCAGTAACGGCAGGAAGATGCGGGTAGGCCGGTAGACATGTACCGTCGCTGAGTCACTGACCGGCCCATAGCTGTCACTGTGCGCAAGGGCAGTGTTGGTCAAAGCTCGCCCTTCCGTCCCTGCATCCACCGTGGCGCGATAGGTCAGTACGGCGATTTCCTCGTAGCTCAGCGCCGCCAGGTGCAACGTGAGCGCGTTGTTGCCTACCGTGACACTTCCTTTGTCCGCCGTTACGCTCTCTGGCAGCAAGGCCAAGCCCGCCGGCAGCGTGTCGCTGAGGACGATGTTGGTCTGCGGGCGCAGCCCGTTGTTGGTCACGGCGACGATGAAGGTCAGTATCTCGCCTGCCTCGGTGCGCGCTGGGGTGATGTCCCGGTATGTCTTTTCGAGCACCAACACCTCAGCAGCGTTGATGCCGGACCAGATACCGCCGGTCAACGTGGCGGTCGCGCCCCGCGAGGTAGCGACGCTGGTTTGGCCCAGCGTGCCGTGCAGGGTGTAGCGCCCGTTGGTCAGCGTGCCGCCGGCGACGGCGTTGGCCGTGTCCGCCGTGACACGCTGCGGGCCGGGGGTTTGCGCCGCCACGGGGGCAGCGAGCAAGCAACTCAGAAGGAGCAGGAGTAACAGTGTACGTCGCATCGTTAGCCTCCCTTACGGACACGTTGTCGCCCCGAACGCTGCGCCACGGCTCACCGCCACACAGGTGATGGCGTTGAAGATGCCCCCTGCGCCGACGAACTCCGTGTACTTGACGAGCGCGCGCTCCGGCTGCCCGGCCTGTGTGTTGACCAGCACGTGCGTGGGCGCTTCCAGGCGACTGTGGTAGACTTCGATCCAGCCGTCACTGAAGATCGCTTCGCTCGCCGCGATCTTAGCGGCATTGACGGTCAGGCGGCTATCGAGGTTTTCCACCTTGATGCCCATCGCGTTCGTCCCGCTGGCCGTATATGTGCCGCCGTAGAGCATCGTTTCGGCGGGAAACGGCGGATACGCAGACTGCGCCTTGACCATCAGGGCAGCGTTGATGACCGTCCCCCCGCTGGCCGTGGCGGTAACATTTTCCAGCGTGGCGCGTCCGGCGATGAATACTGTATAACTGCTATGGGCCGTCCCACTGGTGGCCAGCGTGAGATTGTTCAACCAGACGTTGCTTTTACCGATGGGGACGAGGATGCTCACGCGGGTTTGTCCACCGCTGCCAACGTTGGTCACCGTCAGGTCGCGCACGCTGGTGTTGCTGTCCAGGATCAGCGTGGCTTTGTCCACCGGACTGCCGTTGTCGTCGGTGATGGAGCCTTGCAGCACGGTCACATCGCGGCCTGCGCCTTGTAGATGCACGTAGGGCTTGAGCGTCACCGTCTCGGCGTAGACGCCGGGCGCGAGCCAGATCAGGTATGGGTTCGTGGCGCTGGCATCGGTGATACTGGCGACGGCGGCTTGCACGCTGGTGAAGTCCCCACCGCTGGCGGCGACGACCAGGGTGCGAGCGTAACCCGGTGCAACGGGACTACCACAGCCCCACGTCGCGCCGTTCCATTGCGGCAGTTGTCCGGCAGTGCAGGTTTGCGGGAGTTGATAGGGGGCGGCTACGTTGAACTGTGTGCCGCTCAAGGCCAGTCCTGTTCCGGCGGTGTAAGTTGTGTTGTCGTCGGCCTCGCAGCTGACAGTGCCATCGGCATTGATGGCGCGGATGCTACTCCCTACCGCGCACGTGCTGCTGACGCGGCGCTGCAGGTACGTGGTGTCGGCAGCGAGACTGATGCTACCCGTTGTTCCGCCACCGGTCAATCCGGTTCCGGCGGTGACGGCGGTAATGTCGCCGCCGCTGTCGTTATCCGCCGCGCATACCCAGGCCGTCCCATTCCAGGCGACGATCTGCCCGGCAATGCAGGCCTGCGGGAGACGATACTGGGCTGCCAGGTTGAGTTGTGTATCGGAGAGGGTCAGTCCGGTCCCAGCAGTGTAGGTGGTGTCGTTGTCCACGCCGTCAGCAAACCCTGCGGGTACACCGGTCAACCCTGACCACGGGGCGCCGGTGACGCTGAACGTTGTCCCGTCCAGGCTTAGCCCGAAACCGGCGCTGTAGGTTGTGTCGTTATCCACGCCGTCAGCGAAGTCGTCCGGGATATGGGTGAAGTTGCGCCAGTCCAGGTAGTAGTCTGCGCCCTGTCCGTTGAGGGTCTCCGCGTCACCCGCAGTAAGGGCGTGGGTGACGGTGACGGTTAGCGTGTGTGTCGTGCTCAGCACGTCGATGACGCCGGTGGCGGTGAGATACCCGGCAGCTTGCACGGCGGATAGCGCATCGGCGTCGGTGTAGAGGGTGTCGTTGTCGATACCGTCGGCAAAACCGTCGGGAACGTGGGTGAGATTGCGCCAGTCGTGGTAGACCTCCGGCGCAGCCCCGCCCAACAGCGCCGTATCGTCGGCGGTTACAGCATGTTCAGCCTGGGACGCGCCCAGGGCATACGCCACGGCCCCCAACGGCTGGCGTGGGGTGAGCGTCTCGCCACCCACGGCGATCTCCAGGTAGGTGTCGCCGGTGAAGTGTGCCGCATCGAGGGGTATCTCTGTACCCAAGCGCAGCGCAAAGTAACCGTCACGGACGGTCACGGTATGCGTTTCCGGCCCCCAGAGTTGTTGCCCGGCGCTTTCCGCGTCCCACAGGCTGAAGGCCATTGGGTATGCGCCGTCGGCCACCGGCAGGCCAGTAGCGTCCAGCAAGTGCCCCTGGTAGGTCAAGAGGCGGGAAGTCCCGGTCGGTGCAGGCGGTGCAGCTATAGCGCGCACGACGTTGGAAATGATGAGAATGCCCAATAGGGCCAGGGTCAGGATTCGTTTTGCTCGCATTGTGTGTTGTCCTTTCCTTAGAGATGGATGTGTCACCGTTATTCAAATGCGCCCGGCGCGGGTGGACCGGGGTAGAATTGTTCCCAACGGGTGAACGCCCCGGCGGTGACTTCCGGCGCGGCTAAATCCCACAAGAGCAGGGCCGGAGCCTGGTAACGGGCGGTGGCCTGGATGCCGCGTTGTAACGTGAGGGAACTGATACTGGTATGTTCCCTGAAGTCCACGTTCGACCCCTGGATGAAGCGTGCGGCCCACGCCTGGCCGGCGTCCACGGCATTGGCCTTGCCCGCCCTCGTGGTGGCGTCCTGGGCGTAGGCGACGTTGTTGAGGCGTACCCAGTAGGCCCAGCCGACGCCAATGATCGCCCCGGTCAGGAACAGAAAGACCGGCAAGACCAGCAGCATCTCGATGAGGGCCTGGCCTTGTTCTTTTCGGGATTGTGGTACCTGGTTTGTGGTCATCGATGTGATTCCTTTCAGGCCGGGGAAGGCGTGCATCCCGCCTTGCGAGATGCGTTACCCTCCCCGGCACACACCTTACGGCGCGGTGATGGTCAAGGCGTTGACGCTGGTGGTCGCCTGGCCGTACTTGCCACGGATGGCGCGGTACAGCGCCAACACCGCGGCGGCGACGACGAAGACGCCGGCGATGCCGATGATGTACTCCAGCAAGCCCTGCCCTTCCTCGCGGGCCAATGCTTGCTTCACCCGGCCACGCTGCAAGGCGCTGAGCCGCCGCACGACGGGATGCGCCGCGAGGCGTTGGCTAACCCGCAGGTAGGCCAGGATCACAGTATTTTGTGTGCGTTGCACGATGTTCATAGGCTTATCTTTCCTCCTTGTGACTGAAACTGTTTTGGCTGAACTATGAATAGCTTCGGTTAGTGGGGACACAGTGGGACTCACTGCGCCCCCCGGTAAGGTGCGGGACTGTTATGGTTACTTGTCGTCATTCAATAGGCATCACCTCCTTTCGTGCCGGGGACAACCAACTCACAGAAAGCCGCCCGTCCCCAGGCTGGCAAAGGCGCGCAATGCGCCGGGCGTGGCCAACACCAACAGCGTGGCGAGGATAGCGAAGAAGGCCGGGACGATCATCAAGACCGTGTTGCGATAGCCTCGTGCCGTGATGCGCTGGGTCAACTCCGCCCGTAGCTCCGCGGCCAACGACCGCAATGCCTCGCTCACCCCGCCACCCAAGCGCGCTGCTGTGCGCAGCAGCGTCACGAACGGGATCAGCGGCGGCAGGTTGCCGTTGTTTTCCAGCAAGGCTTCCACCCCCGCCGCCAGATCGCCGCTGACGTTGTAGTGCGCGGCGACGTAGCGCAGTTCGGCCACGAACACCCCACCGGGGCGCTCCGCCAACTGCTGCACCGCCTGGGCCAGGGGATACCCCGCTGCCAGGAAGTTCGCCAGCCGATCCAACGCCGAGGCCATATCGGCGAGCATTTGGTCGTCGCGGCGCGCGACCTTGCCCTTCAAGTCCATATCGGGCAAGAAGAAGCCGAGTACCCCGGTCGCCGCAGCGACGGCAAAGCTCGTCGCGGGACTGAAACCGCCCAACGAAGCCAGAAGGAGTCCCGCGCCCAAGCCTAGCACCGCCAACAGGGTGGCGCTGGCGACCTTGCAGGCGTAGAAGGTGCGTCCATCGGGATACGGCGCCCCAACGTGTTGCCAGAACCCCGCCTGCTTGAGTTGGGTTTCGACATCGGCAGCATTGCGGTTACGCAACAACGTCTCCGCCCACGTCCCGAACAAGCGATCCACCAGGGGCCGCCGCGCCTGCACCTGTTCCAGGCCCAGGCGCACCCGCAAGGTACGCGGAGCGCGGCGTTGGCCGGCATTGAGCGCCAGGAACGTGCCCAGACCACCCAGGAAGGCAAACCATAGACTGTAGTTCATCGAGTCACCCCTTGGGCTTCCAGGTCGAGTCCGGCCTTGGCGATCTTCTGCGAGAGCAGGTAGGCCACCCCGGAGAAGACAATCGCCACCGCCAGCACGATCTGCCCGTCAAGGGTGGCGTAGAAGCCGCCTTCGTAGTCGCGCAAGGCCAGTTTGAGCAAGGCCAGAAACACGAACGGCGCAATGGCCACAATCGTGCCTTCCAGTTTGGGCTGTGTCTGCCGGGCGCGGACTTCGTTCTGGATCTGGATCACCCCGCGCAGCAGGCTTTGCAGTCCTTCGAGCACGGTCTTGAGCTTGCCACCCTGTTGTTCACGCACCGCCAGCGCCTCGGCCAGCATATCGAAGTAGGGATTGTGACGGCGTTCGGCCACCTGGTAGATGGCGTCGCTCAGCGTCGCGCGAGTCTGCAAGGATGTGACGACTTGCACGAAGTCGCCGCGCACCGGCTCACGCATATACGGCGTGGCCTCCTGCAAGGCGGCGGTCAGGTTGGGATTGGCGCTGTAAGCCCGCAGCAGCGTCTCGATGGCCTGGCTGAGGGCGTTGACGTACTCGCGCTTGAAGCGTTCTTGCCTGGCTGCCCACACCTGCCAGTAGATGACGGGGCCGAGGCAGATGACGACCCCGGCCAGAATCGTCGGCCCCAGGATGACCAACGCGCCCCCGGCCAATGCTGCGCCGATCCCCAGGCCGGTGAGCAGGAACTCGCGGGCCGACAAGGGGATGTCGGCGGCTTGCAAGCGCGTGTTGAGTTGCGCCAGCAGTCCGCGTTGGTCGGCGGGCACGACGCGCACGTAAGCCCGTGTGGTCGCCCCGATCCAGGCCAGGAGCACCCCGGCGGCGGCCAGGGCGGCGAAAAGTAAGGTCGGTGTATTCACTAGACAAGTCCTCCTTTAAGTTACTCGTTGCTTGTTGCTGGAAGCTAGAAGCTCGTTGCTGACAGCCCGAAGCTGACCGCTGAAGGCTGATAGCTGACGGCTATGTAAAGCATTGTGCCCACCGCCAACCACGGGATGGCAGGGAAGGTGCGGCGGTTGCCGATGCGGCGTTCGCCACTGCGCGGGTGTTGCCAGAGCAAGGTCACGACACCGCCCACAAGCAAGGCTGCACCCAAAGCGGCCACGAGGCGTACATCGGGATACAGCGCCGTCAGCACGGCCAGCACCTTGCCATCCGCCGCGCCCCAGAGACCTACGTCGGTGAGTACCAGGGCTGCGATCCAACTGCCCACCAGGACTTGCGCCTGCTCCCCGGAGAGTCCGGCGCAGAACGCGGCGGCCCCGGCAGGGAAGACGGCTGCCGGCGTGTCGGACAGCAGGAACATCAACAGCGCAGAGCCTACGGCGACGCCACCCGGTACAACCGCGCCATCCGGTGGGATGACCAGGGTGCGCAGCAATCCCAACACTGCCAGCGGCAAGGCCGTCGCCCAGGCCGGGACATTGTGCGTCCGCAAATCACCGTAGCTCAGCCCGGCCAGCCAGAGGCCGAGCAGGGCGGGCACGAGTGTGACAGCGGTTGTACCTTGACTCACTACACAGCTCCCAGCGGCGCGCACATCGCGGCACACGCCACGAATACTACGAGGCAGACCAGGATCAGCCCCACGACCAGCACCATACTGACCTCGGCTTCGGCTTGTGTTCCCCATAGAAAACGCATCGTCCTCACCCCCGTTTGCAGTAGCGGTGCAGGTTGACCTGCTGCCCGGTGCGCAGGTAGATGCTCTCTTCCAACGTCTGCGGATACAGACCCGTCCACTGCAAGCCGTTGCCGGTGTCCTGCCACAGCACGTTGATCGCCGGGATGTCGCCTTCCATCTGACGCGACGGCAACAATTCAGCCACCTCGCGCACAATGCGGCGACGTTGCCCGTTGACCGTGACGCGCTCGATATAGAGCACCAGGTCGAAGGCGTCCACCAGATAGCGGGTGATGACGCCGGGGGCCATCGCGGAATCGGCCAGTTGCCACATCTGCACCACACGGTTGGCGATCTCGTGAACGCCGTTGGAGTGCAGGGTCAGCAGTTGCCCGTCGTGGCCGGTGTTGGCGGCCATCAGCACAGAGCGAATCTCCGCCCCGCGCGCCTCACCGGTGACGATGCGGTCCGGGCGCATCCGCAAGGCATTGATCACCAGGTCGTCCAACGTGATCGGGCGCTGCCCTTCCCCGGTTTCTTCCGTGGTGACCATCGCAATCCAGTTGTCGAGACCTAATTGCAACTCCGGCGTGTCCTCCACGGTGATCACCCGTTCTTCCGGTGGCAGTACTGAGCACAACGCATTGAGCGTATTGGTCTTGCCCGATCCCGTTCCACCGGCGACAATGAGGTTGAGACGGCCCAAAACACAGTCACGCAAGAAGCCCGCGCTGTCGGCGGTGAGCGTTCCCAGCCGTACCAGGTCATCCAGCGTGCGGGCGACCAGGCGATGGCGGCGGATGGTCACCGCGACAGGCACGTTGTCTACCAGCGGTTCCATCACCGCGTTGAGGCGGCTGCCGTCGCTCATCTTGGCGTTGACCCGTGGATTGGAGCGGTCGAAGCGCCGCCCGTGCCGCGCCGCCACACGGTCCACCAGCTTCTGCACCTCGCGGGCGCTCTCGAAGCGCACGCTGGCGCGGTACATCCCGCGTTCGGCATCGTCTACCCAGATCACGTCCGGGCCGTTGATCATAATCTCTTCCACGGTGGGCATATTGAGATACGGGGTAATGACGCCGTAGCCGAAGATGTCGTACTGCAAGCGCACCACCAGGTCTTCCAAAGACTCGGCAAAGGGCCGTCCGTGTTGCAGCGCAGCGTTCGCGTGTTCCTCGACCAGGGCGCGCAGCAGCATTTCGGCCTCGCGTTCGACAGCGGCGGTGGGCGCGCGCAAGGCTTCCAGGCTGAACTGCCCGGTCAGGCGGTCACGGGCGGCGGCGAGTAAGCCGGTGTAGGGATCGGGGTACTCCGCAGTCGCGTGCGCGGCGACCCGTTGGGCAAAGGTCGATGGCGCTGCCATCAGGCCACCTCCGGTGCCGCAGCCTGGGCTTCCCGTGTGGGGCCGAATGTCCATTCCAGCGTCCGTCCGGTGATGGCCAAGACCGCGAGCGTTGTTTCCCAATCGATCAGCGCTTCGTGTTGGCCGGGGTACAGTATCCCGGTCCAGCGCGCCTGCTTGTGGGCGACGTCGTGGTAGACGACGTAGCCGGCGTACAGCGGCGCGCGGCGCACGATGTCGCGCACATTGGCCTCGCTCCAGTGTCCGCCATTGGGACTGCCGATGCCGCGCCGGTTCAGGTCGGCGGCGATTTCGCGTGGTGACACCCCCTCGATGAACTGCGCGAAGATGTCGGTCACGACAGCGGCTTGCTGTTCGTCGCGTACCAGGCTGGGCCCGGTCAGGGCCTGACCATCGGTGGTCTTGACCGTGATAGCCGAGCCGAAAACGTAGCCGTAGGGCGCTGTGCTACCGTTATGCAGGCCGTACTGTGCCCATAACTGTTTGTTGCTGCCCCTTGCCTGTTCTCGTCCGGCCTCGGCCACGGCTTGGGCTTGCGCAGCAGGGACAACGGGGCTGTCGGGGACGTAAACGCCACCTTCCCACGCCACGCCCAATTCCTGTTCCAACTCCTCCTGCGTCCGCAGCGCCACACGCCAGGTAACGTTGGCCTTGCCCATTTGCTCGCGGATATGCCTGGGGGTATACCCCTTGCGTTTCAGCGCCAGTGCCCGGCGCAACATCCCGGTGCGGCGCTCCGACTCCCCAATGCGCCGCGCGTGCTCTCCCTCACGTTCCAAAAAGATACTTTCCTTCATTGTTCCTCTCTCCTTTGCTTGTTACTGGTTGCTGGATACTGGATGCTGGATTTAGCAGTGAGCTTCCAGTTTCGAGCATCAAGCTTCCAGCCTCTTGCTTCCTGCATCTTGCCTCTTGCATCCTGCTTCCTGCCTCCTGCCTCCTGCATCCTGCCTCTTGCCTCATCTGCCGACGAACACGCTCTGTACCTGTTGCCACAGCCCCGGCTCTTTGCGGCGTTCGGGCTGCTTGAACGCGGTCGTCTCCCCTTCGATCCGCCCGCCACGGCTAACCCAGGTGTTAGCTAACGGCGGATAAAAGCGTACCGCCATCGACACAATCGCGTCCGAGGTGGGATTGGGCTTTTCCAGCACGAAGGGCGTCTGGTGGTTGTTGCTGTAGGTGAACTGTGGGTCGTAGGGCACTTGGGCGAACTTCTTCATCCCAATGGTGCTGATCACGTCCTTCAGCTTGAGGCCCGCCTCGGTACTCCACTGGTTGATGACCAACTCGAACTTGCCGATGTCCTCCCCAAAGGTCTGCTTCAGGCGCGGCACAGTCTGACCCGTGGAGTGCATATCGGCCACATCGGGCCGCACCACGGTGAGCACCAGGTCGGCGGCATCCAGTGCGGCAAAATGCACGTCGTTGTTGATGTCTGGCCCCAGGTCGATGATCACGAAGTCATACAGCTTACGCGCGGTGTCGATGATGGCGCGGGTCAGTACCTGTGTGCGCTGCGGGTCTTCGCGGAACTCCGCCCGGCCTGCGACCTCCATTGAGGCGATACCGCTCAGGCAGCGCAGCTTCGAGGCCAGCCTGGTGTGCCACAGTTGCACTTTCGTCTGGAGCATCTGCGGTGGGCAACTGGCGTTCCTGGTGCGCAGATAGTCCAGTAGCACAGCATTGATCAGACCATAGATGTTGTTCGCCGTGGACAGACCCAGGCGGGGGGCGACTGCACCGCGGGTCATATCCAGGTCCATCAACAGCGTGTCGCGCCGGGCGAGGACACCTAAGGCGGCCGCGAGATTGATCGCCAGGCTGGTCTTGCCTACCCCGCCGCCCGTGCCCCACAGGGCGATGACCATGCGTCGCCACCCGGCCTCGGCCAGGGTGTAGAGCGTGGGCGTATCCAGGGCGACGTAGCTGCTGTTGGCGCGTTCGGCCCTGGCCTGGGTGACGGCCTCGGGGATCAGTTCCAGCAAGCGCCGCAACTGCGCGTCATCGAGGGGCAGCGAGATGTGGCCTTTCATCCCCAGGGCCAGCAGTTCGTCGGTGCGCGATTCCAGCGGGGGCAGCAGCCCAATACAAGCAATGGGGCGTTCCTCGTAGTGCAGCAGTTCACTGACCAGTTCTGAGCGGAAGCCGGGCAAAGCAGGCGAGAGCAGGACGACGTCAGCTTCCATTTCGGTGGCGTCGTTGAATACGCCCGATGCTGTGGTCGGCCCGGCGACGATCTGCATTTCCGGTATCTCGGACAGTGCCCGTTCCAGCCGTTGGGCGTCGTCCCACACTTTGGTGCCAATGACGATTTTGATGGGTTCCATATTCTCCTCCTGGTAGACGGTAGACAGAGCGCCAGAGGACTGGCGACGACGGTAGACGGGGTGGGGATAAGGGAGAGGGGCGAAAGGGTGAAAACCCGCCCTATACCCGACTGTTCGTCTCTCCCACTCACCCATTCACCCACTCTCGCTATCTCCCTATTACCGTGTCTCCGTTTCCCCCTGTCTACCGTCTACCGTATTCCGTCTACCGTTCCAAAACACCGCATTGAAATCTTCCCACGCAAAGCCCCGCGTCTCCGGCAAGGCTTGTCCGGCATCCACGGTCGCGCGCCATAAGGCGGGGCGTACCGCGAGGGACATCTTGCCGTTGAACACCGCCCAATCCAGGCTCTCGGCGGTGGTTTCGGGGACGAGCACGTCTACGCTCACCACCGGCCCGGCGATAAACGGTGCGGGTTGCTGCCCGTCGGTGGTCACTGCCCCATACTGCGGGTTGGCGATCTGTTCGTGGTTGACGCGCACCACGATGGCTCCTGCTACCACCCGCTTGGTCACCGGCAGTTGCAGCGTGACCGTCACGGGCTGCGTCAACGCCTCATAGTCGGGTAGCGGTTCTGGTGTAGGCGGGGCTGGCGTGACCCCGACGGGCAAGGGCGGCACGGTGCTGGTCGCCAACTCGGTGGCGCGCACGGTGCCTAACGTGGTGTACAAGTCCACCAGGTCGCCCACCGCGATGTACGGTGTACTCTCGGCGTCGACCGGGATGGACTTGATGACCAACTGGGGATCGGTGAGGGCCAACGCCAGACGGCGCACCTTCTCGGCGTTCTCACCGGTGGCGATGCGTCCCCGGTTGAGGACGTCGCCCGCGCGGACCGTCTCAACGAAGACCCCGTCGGCCAGCATCGCCTGCAAGGTTTCCGGCGTCAACACCACTTGCAAGAGCGACGCGCTAAACGACTGCTTGTCCAGGGCGATGTAGCCGTTGGTATAGGCGTCTTGCAATGACGTGTACGCTGGAATATCCTGCACCGCGATGGCGACCTCGTAGGTGGGCGGCGTGGTGAGCTGCGCGAACAGCAACACCCCCACGAACGCGCCCCCGACGAGCAGCAGGCCAACCCAGAATTGAATGGATTTCAGAATACGCATTTCGTTTGTCTCCTTGATGTAAGTGATTTGCTATTAGCTGTCAGCCGTCAGCGATCAGCTTTTCTGACTGCTGGCTGAACGCTGAAAGCTGATCGCTGAGAGCTTTTTCTTGACGCCCAATGTCTCTTCCCCAATAACCTGCGCTGCCGCCTTCAGGTCGCCGACGACCGCGTGAGCCTGCGGCCATTGCTGCTTAAGACGGCGCTCGTGCCATTGGGCGACTGGGGTGTCGGCGCTGACAATGAGGATCAGGCCGGCGATGTCTACCAGGGCGGATGGTGGGGTCGTGCCACCGTCGGCAATGACGTGGCCCAATGCCGCCGCGTCCCACACGAAGGCCATCACCGGCGCTTGCCATACGGTGCAGGCGGCGCTCCACAGCAACGGTTGATGGGATTCGACGGCTTGCTCAACAGCGCATCCTCGTTGAGCAGCCGTCCAATGCACGATCCTGCTCAGATCGAGCACCGGCGCGCCTGGCCCGGCCATTTGTAGGGCCAGTGTACCGTCGGCGGCGTCCAGGGGGACGGCGTTGGCCTGTCGGCACAGGTATTGCGCCAGCGTGGTTGCTCCTAGCCCGCCCTTTGCGCCCACGACGAGGATTAGCATTGGGTGGCCTCCTGCGTGTGCGACGCAAGGTCAATGCCCAACAGTTTGGCGATAGCGGCTTCGGACAACGGTTTGTCCACCGTGATCCAGCGCGCGGGGAAGGCCCGCCGCTCGCGTCCACCGTCTACCAGGATGGCGTCGTAGCTGATCCGCGCGTCGTCCAGGGCCAGGTCGGGGTACACGGTGATCGTGCCGGTGGTCGCCGGATGGTCGGACGGGGTAAGGTCCAGCAATAGATAGGGATCGCCGCGTTGTGCTGCGTCGAAGAGTGCCACGTTTCTGCTCTGTGCGGCCAGGAGTTTGGCGGCGGTGACCACGGCGGTCGTTGTGCCAACGCCACCGCGTGTGCCGTAGAAGCCGAGGCGCAGTTGGCGGCGCAGTGGCGCGAAGGGTAACCGTGGGGCAGGCGCGGTGGTGTTAGCGAGGGGCGCGGCCTGCTGCGTTGCCGGTTGCTTTGCCGCCTGCGCTTTCAGGTACGCGGTCAGGACCTCGGCGGCTTTGTTCACTTCCGGCACAGGCAACACCGGAATGCCGGGTGTTTCAACGTTGGGAATCTCCGTCCCTTCCAGGGTGACGATCAGTGTGGCGCTGGTGAGGCGCACCATTTGACTGACCTGGTGCGGGGCGCAGATACCGACGACCAGTACATCGGGTACAGGAGTGACGGCATAGCTCAGGGCTTCGGCCTGGTCTTCTTGCGGAGCGACGCAGAGAATGGAATGCATTTAGTCCTCCAGGGTGAAAGGATTGGATGTGATGGGCTGGCTGCCGGGTATCCGCGCGATCAGGCGTAAGGGTGCGGCGTAGTCAGGGCCGACGTCGAAGACCAGATAGCCTGTGGCCTGTGCGTTGGGCGGCAAAGTGTGATCGGAGAGTGGTGTGCTGTCCGTGATGCTCAGTGGCCCTTCGACTACGCTCAGGGCAAGTTCTGCGGCTTGGGCGCGGGGGTAGCTATGCCCGGCGTTGTCGTCCAGGGTGAACTCGGCTTGGGCCAGGTCAAGGCGCACTATGCCCGTGTTCTGCACCTCGGCCAAGACGACGATGAACACGCCGTTCGGCTTGGCGGACAGGTTGAGGCTTAGCGGTTGCGTCAAGGTCACGGCACTGCTGGCCGTAGGCGGGGCGAGGCGCGTGGCGGTGTATGCCCGTGTAACGTGCAGTTGACCTGCTTTGGGCGTGGCCGTGGCGACCACCAGTGGGCGCACCGGTAGTGGTTCGATGGGCAATGGCAAGAGCGAAAAGATGTTGCAGCCCAGCAGCAACCCCATCCCGACACTGATCCCTATGATTTTGACGATGTTACGCATTTTCCTAACCCCTTTTGACGCAAACAAAAAGGGGAGGACCTGGAACCGAAGTTCCAAGTCCTCCCCTTTTGTTTCCAGGCCAGTTTCCCTGGCCCGGACGCCGCAGGCTTGAAGGCTTCCTGCGGATCGGAGCGTTTAGCCCCAGACCTTTTCGCGATGGTTGTGCATCACTATATCTCTATTATATCATGCCGGACATGGTGAAATCAAGTAAGTTTTATGTGCAGAATTCACGGGTTGCGCATATCAAGTTTATTGGAATAGCTTTTCCACCAGTTCTGCTGCTTTGGTGATTGCGACGACTAAGCCACTCGCCGCCGCTACACCTTCGATGGCGGTCCTGGCAGTGGTCAGGTAATCCCCGATTTTCTTCTTGTCCGGCGCCGGTTTTTCCGCTTCAAGGACGGCCTTATCCAGGTTGTAGCGGGCTTCCACGGCCGGTTCGCCGGTCACGGCTTGTGCCTCGACGGCCTGCTGCAATCCACCCTGGAGCTTCCTGAGTTCGCCCAACAGCCCGGCGACGTCGTCCACGGCTCCAAAATTGTATTGGTACGTAACCGTTTGCCCGCGTTGATCGAAAATCGTCATTGTTTCCTCCTTTCAGTATCCTGGCTGCGCTTTCCATAGCGCGCTTCTGTCAAACCGTCAAAAAATCGAAAAACGCGACGCGCTTCGCGCGGATGGGACCTTCGGCCTGCGGCGGTCAGGCGTTGGGCAAACATCCGCGCTCTTCCAGGTTATCCCAAAGGTCCAAAGGCCAAAGGGCCAAATTACAAAGCGGGCGCTGCGCGCGATGGGGAGACGACCACCCGAAAACCGATGAGCCTGAACCAGTTGAGCGGGTAGTACCTGAAGCGAAAGGCGCAGCGGGCGTAGATTCGATCGTCGAAGAACGCGCCACCCCGCAACACACGGGCGAGCCCATCTCCCGCTTCCAAGTCCTCCCGCTTATCACCTACTCGGTATGGATACTTGAAATCTGCCTTCTTCCGATCCTCACCCCACAAACTTCGCGTCCACTCCCACACGTTGCCCACCATATCCAGACACCCATACGGGCTACTCCCTTCCGGGTACATTCCCACGGGCGAAGTGGTTCCCAACCCGCTTTCCTCTGCGTTACATTTCCCTGCGTCCCACTCGTCGCCCCAGGGATAGATACGTCCGTCTGTACCCCGCGCCGCTTTTTCCCACTCGGCCTCGCTCGGCAAGCGTACTTCTTCGTTCCGACTGATTTTCCCTTCCTTCCGCCACACGCCGGTTAGCCATTGGCAATAAGCCCGCGCGTCGTACCAGGTCACATATACGACCGGATGATTGGCAACACCCTGCAAGCAATCCGGGTCAGTCGGCCGGTATCCGCTCGCTTCTACAAAGCGCCGGAACTGCGCCACCGTCACCGGGTACTTGCCGATTTTGAAGGTTGGCAAATTGACTTCGTGTTGTGGTTTCTCGCTATCTTCTGCCATCTTGTCCGCGTTTGTGCTGCCCATCTTGAACTTCCCTGCCGGGATCTCGATCAATTCATCGAAGTCCCGGTCGTCGCCCAAGACCGCCAGGGCGTTGCCTGCCAGCAGTCGCACAGTGGCCGGGGCCGTGGAGAAGTCCGGCGCTCGCCACAGGCTTGCCAGCCGCGCCCGGGCTTGTTCTACCAACACCGGCTCCGGGTCGGGCAAATCGCCCAGACCGCTCGCCGCCAGTTCTGCCGCTGCCAGGCGTGTTCCCATATTGCCTTCCAAATTGCACAACGCCCCGATGAAGGCCGCGCGCTGCTCGTAGGAAACCGGTGAATCCAGGCTGCCCACCGTCAACAATAAGGCTTCACGCCACCACTCTGCGGTAACAACGCGCGTCAGGAAGTCCGGCGTCCAGTGTTGCGCCAGGAATTGCGCCGTCAGGTACTCTTGAAACGTCAGGTGGGTAAACTGATAGCGCCCGCCGCGCTCCTCGAACAATCCACCGCGATGTCCCGCTGCTGCCAAAAAGGGTTCCAACAATGCCGTTTCACCGCGCTGCTCGAAGACAGGAGTCAGGATGCGTCGCACTCCGTTGTCGTCCAGGCTGGCGCCGGCTTGCCCACCCTGGTGCATCTGGAACGCCAGATACGACAGCCACTCGCGTTGCTTGCTGGGTGGGCCGCCCGCGCTCACGACGCCCTGACGCGCTCCCGCGTCATCTTCGCGCCCGGTATACTCGCTGTTCAGGATCACGTCCACGCAGGCGTCGTACAGCTTGGCCCGCTCGCGCGGCAGTTCGCGGCGGCTGTATTTGACGCTCACCACCATTGTCACTAACAGCGGGGTGTCAATCAAAGCGGGTTGCCCGCGCTGCCGGCGCTCGGTATTCAAGCGGTTGATCACGCCGGTCAAGTCTGCGCAGGCGACTTCTCTGTCATGTGGCTGTGCGTAAATCTGCTCGCACCACGCCCCCACCAGCGCGGCAATCTGCTCCTCGGTCAGAGCTTGCACGTCGCAGCGCACAAAGTCGCTGCCAAACGGCGCGTCCCGGTAGCCGGCCTCGCGCGCCGTCACCAGACAGCGGTTGCCGGGATACTGGACGGTGAGTAGATGTTCCACTCCGTCGCGTACCACCCGCCGTTCCGTTACCTGCATTACCTCATCCAGGCCATCCAGCAGGATGAGACAGCCCTTGCCGCCGCGCAGCAGACGCTCGAAGAAGTCCTCCGCCGCGTCGAAGTTCTTGTAGCGCGCTTTCAGAAACCAGAGCAGGAACTCGCCCAACGTTCCGGCTTCCGGTGTGTGATAGCGATTGACCTGTCGGCACTGCTCGCGGTAGACTTGCCAAAAGCGCAGCGGGGCCAGCAATGGAACCGGCAAGGCCGCGTCAGGCTGCGGCGGTTTGAGGCGTACATCCAGCGGTTGCCCTAGCAGCGCCCCGGCCAGCGTCGAGGCGACAAATGCCAGATACGTCGTTTTGCCCGATCCGGCTTTTCCGATGATGGCGATACGGTCGCCCAGCGTGAGTAGATCGGCCATATCCAATAGCGGCGGTTCAGCGGCTTTGGCCTCGGTGGGCAGTTCTTGCCGTCCGCGCCGTCTGGCAATCTCGCCACCCGGTTCCACCGCCGGGCGATGTTGCACGCGCAGTGAGGTGTAGATGGTGGTGAGGGGCTTATCCAGCGCGCCGGTTTGTTGGAGATTCTGCAGGCCATGCAGGCGCGTGCGCGCATATTCCCGGCGTACCCAACCCAGGTAGTCGGCCAACACTTTCGCGAACTCGTCTTCGGTAAGTTTCGGTTTGCCCGGTGCGGTCTGGTAGACCTTGAAAAGTTGCACCAGGTTGTGACTGCCGACGACGTTGGCGTCGCCGTTGATGTCTACAGCATCTCCGGCGATATTGGTTTGGGTTGTCACCGTCTGGTCGCGCTGGTCGTAGATGGTCTTTGCCTCTTGCTCCAGGCCCTTCAATGCCGCCTGGTATAGATCATCCGGCAGCACCCCTGCCGCGTGCAAGTTTTCCAACTTCTGGCGTTTTGTTTCTAAGTCGGTAGCCGTCATCAAGCCTCCTTACGTATTACGTTTTACCCGCCGGGTGGCCCGGCTCAGGGAGCGTGTCTTCGACACGTGGCCCAGGAGCCGGGCCGGTTCTATCTTCGCCCGGCCGCCCTCACCCTTTCTCCCTTCTCCCTTTGGGAGAGGGGCCGGGGGTGAGGGCGGACGCGGCCAGGGACGCGGCGCGCCATTATGCCTCGGCCGGAGAGAGTGCGTCTGCGAGGACGCAGACGTGACCCCACCCGGCATTTCCGGCGGAGCATAACGTGGAGACGACCACCCGAAAACCGATGTTCCTGTTCCTGTTGTTCGGGTTGTTCCTGTTGCGATAGGCGCAGCGGGCGTTGTTTCGATTGTTGTTGAACGCGCCACCCCGCAACACACGGGCGTCTTTCCGCCGATCCCCGCACGTATGGGGCTATCCATTCAGGACGGCCCCGGTGTGCCTTCCGGTTTCTTGATCCAACCGCCGAGCATCTTCCCGATCTCCTGTACCATCAGCGAGACGTGGCGATACTGGTCTTCGTCCAGCCATTTCCAGCAGTTCGCCAGCCGCAGGTAGAGACGCACTTTGTCCAGGTCGGCGTCGGCTTGCCGCAGCAGCAGCACCCGCGCGTGCCCACGCACCCGGTTGGCCTCGATGATGCGCTCCTGGAAATCCAGCAGCGCATCCTGCAAGCGCCTGGTCACGACGAAACGGTGGCTGCGCGGGAAGTTGAGCGTGTGCGGGATGAGCCACGTGATCAGGTCATACGTTTTCGGGAAAATCGGCGCTGCATCGGACATATAAGCTTCTCACACCTTGTAGGGCGATTTGCCAAATCGCCCCACACTCAACTCGCTGATCGCTGATAGCTGACGGCTGATAGCTGACGGCTGACAGCTTGATTAAAAGACGGCCTGCCGCGCCACGGCTTTGCGCAGGCCCCAGGTATCGCCGTAGCGCGTGTGGTTGATCCACCCCAGCAATGAGGCGACGACGGCCTCTTGTGTCACCTCATTGTCGTTGTACTCGGCGAGCAGCGACCGCCAGCGCCGCCAGTAGGCCACGACTTTGCGGCTTTTGACCCGCCGATGCGTAGGATACACCACAAAGCCCAAAAAGGGAATTCCTTCCGTCACTGGTTGCGGCTGCGCGCCGGAGTGGATGGTGAGCCGCAGCAGCGCCAGCCGTTCCACGATGGCGTCGCGCCAGGCCCACAGCGTCGCTTTGTCGGTGGCGAACAGGAGCAGGTCGTCCACGTAACGCACGTAGCCGCCGCTTTGCTTGCCGCACTGCAATTCCCGTTTGACGAAGTGATCGAACGGATTGAGCAGGCAGTTGGC
Organism: Chloroflexota bacterium; assembly: GCA_019873725.1. GTDB lineage: Bacteria > Chloroflexota > Anaerolineae > B4-G1 > SLSP01 > DSWT01. The sequence continues at coordinate 83,615 of JAIOAS010000001.1, forward strand.
CCAGAACTGGCTGGTGAGGTTGCCGATGGGCAAGCCCCTGGGACGAAAGACAGAAAAGAGGTCGTCGCCGGGAAAGTAGACCATCGCGTATTCTTCGCTCAGGACGCCTACGCCGCTGGCGAGGATGCGGTCCACCAGCCAGAGCACGCCGTCGTCAGGGACTTTCTGCGCCAGAATGTCGCGCAAGATGGCGTGGTCAATGGAGGGGAAGAACTGCTTGAGATCGCATTGCAGCACGTAGGGGAAGCGTTGGGCGAACTGCTGCGCGCGGTCGAGGGCGCGGTGCGTGCCTTTGCCCACGCGGTTGGCGTAGGAATCGGCGATGAAGCTGCGCTCGAAAATCGGTTCGATGACATTACACAGAGCGTGATGGACGACGCGATCCCGAAACGGCGCGGCGGAGATGAGGCGGCGCTTGGGTTCGTGGATGTAGAACGAGTGGTACGCGCCCGGTTGGTAGGTGCGGTCGCGCAATTCCTGTTCCAGTTCCAGCAGGTTATCCGCCAGGCGAATCTCGAACGCGGCGGCGGGCGACTTGCCGCGTTTGCCGCGCGCGGCCTTGCGGTGCGCCTCGCGCAGGTTCTGCCAGCTACAGACTTGGTCGTACAGGTCGGTCATAGGGAATCAGCGAATGGGCGAATCAGTGAATCAGCGAATGAGCAAATGGGCGAATCAGCAAATGAGCAAAAAATCGAAAAACGCGACGCGCTTCGCGCGGATGGGACCTTCGGCCTGCCACGGCCTGGCGTTAGGCCAGCCTCCGTGCTCTTCCAGATCATCCCAAAGGTCCAAAGGCCAAAGGGCCAAATTACAAAGCGGGCGCTTCGCGCGGTGGGGAGACGACCACCCGAAAACCGAAGTTCCAGTTCCCGTAGTACGGGAGGTTCCAGTTGCGACAGGCGCAGCGGGCGTTGTAGCGATTGAAGTGGAACGCGCCACCCCGCAACACACGGGCGATCCCATCTCCCGCTTCCAAGTCCTCCCGCTTATCACCTACTCGGTATGGATATTTGAAATCTGCCTTGTTCCAACCCTTACCCCACAAACTCCGTGTCCACTCCCACACGTTGCCCACCATATCCAGACAGCCAAACGGCGACACGCCTTCCGGGAAAATCCCCACTGGTGTTGTGTCCCCTACGCCCAACTCGGCTGAATTGCAATATCCCTCTTTCCAGGTATCTCCCCACGGATATTCGCGTTTATCCACTGCACCCCGTGCCGCCTTTTCCCACTCCGCTTCACTGGGAAGATGCACGATGCAAGAAGCAGGAAGAAGAGACACTTCTTCAAAACCCCCGTCGCGCCGCACCCGTATCTTGCATCCTGCCTCTTGCATCTTTTCGGTCAGCCAGCGACAATAAGCTATTGCGTCGTGCCAGGTCACGTTCACCACCGGATGACTTTCCAGTCCGCGCGGAACTTTGCCGTTCTCCCAATGGTCTGGCGCTTCGTACTGACGCGCTTCTACAAAGAGTCGGTACTGCGTGTTTGTGACGGGAGCTTTGGCGATCCAGTAACGCTCAAGATGGACTCTGTGCACAGGCTTTTCGTTATCGCCGCCTTTCTCACTCCCCATCCAGAACTCTCCTGCTGGAATCTCCACCCACTCCGGCTCGCCATACGGCATAGTCCAGTAACCTGCCCCGGCGCGTGCTAAAGCTTCCATCGCCGCGCCGCGTTGTTCTACCCAAGCTCTCGTCCCTAGCTTGCCTGCCAAACGGCTCCAGGCCGGGCGGGGTTTTTCCAAATCCCGGCGCAACTGGCGCTGTACCTCGGCTTCCAGTTCACCCTCCACCCGGCTACTGCCCACATCCCGTAGCATCTCTGCCGCCAGGATCAGGTTGTGGTAGGGCATCGGCTGGCGCTTGCACCCGGCAATCTCCCGCACCAGGCGCGTCGTCCGCTCACGGCTCTGTGTGCTCAAATAACCAGCTTGCAGCAAAATCGCCTCGCGCCACCAGGGTTCCCCACAGCGCGCCAGAGTATAGGCCACGTAATCATCCCGCGCCGCCATTCCAAGCGCCGCCAGATACTCCTGAAAGGTCAGGTGGCTAAAAGCATACACACCTTCGCCACGCGCTACGAGCAGTCCGGTGCGTTCTTCGACGACGTGGAGAAAACGATCCACGGCCTGAGAAGCCTGGCGCCACTCCAATCCTAGTTCGTGGAAGTATTCCCCCAGCAGGCGGCGCAGGTCATCAGCCGCCATTTCCTTCTGTTGTGCTTCGTGCATCGTTAACGCAATACGCTGCAACAACAGCTTTTTGTCACCTGCGTCAAACGGGCGGTCGGTCAGAATAGGCGTTTCTTGCACGCCGCGCGCTTCGTCCCACTTGCCGAGCAATACATCTATCGCTTCAGCATAGAGTTCAGCCCGGCGATCGGGTAACTTTACCCGGTCCCGATGCACCAGGGCTATCACGGTCAGCAGCAGTGGATTGAGCGCCAGTTCACGCACCCGCGCGTTGGTTTGGATCGCGGTGAGTAATTGCTGCGTCTGCGCCTCGGCGCGTGTCATCGCACTCTCGCCGGGTCCCATTTCGCCCACGGCTACCGCCAAATGCCAGTTGCGCAAGAATTGCGCGATGTCCGCGTCGGTGAAGTCGCGCACGGTGGTCACGGTGTAATCGCCGCCCAGGCGCGCCGGGCCAGTGTACCCCACGATCCGGCTGGTGACGATGAATCGGCACGTTGGGTAGGCCGTGGTGATAGCTTCTACCAGGCGCGCCACCCGTCTGCGTAAGTCGGGGTCCGCCACTTCATCCAGGCCGTCGAGCAGCACTACAGCTTTGCCGGATTCCAGATAGGGGTCAAAGAAATCCCCAGGCAGATGCACACGCTCTCCGGCAAGCATTTGGCGCAGGTATTCGACCAGCAAGCCGCACCCTTCAGTCCCTTCCTCGGCAGGACAATGCGTTTTGATATACGCCGCCAATCGGCGTAAAGGGATGAGCACCGGCAACAAGCCGCTTTCGGCAAGCCCCAGGCGCGTGGCGAGCAGGTTGTCGCCTTCGGCCATCGCGCGGGCGTAGAGCAGTGTCAGGTAGCGCAGCAGTGTGGTCTTGCCGCTGCCAGGATCGCCCAGCACGACCAGGTGCAGGTGTGCATCCAGCGCCTCGTTCACGCTGACCGTGACGGTCTCGGTGTGCGATTGATCGGCGACCGCAAACCCTTCGCGCAAGCCCAAGTCCAGCCGACGAGTAGCAAACTCGCCCGGCGCGTGGCGCATTTCCTCGGCCAGCCATTCTTCCTCGGCGCTGACCACGCGTTGGCGGGTGGCACGCAACGTCACGTAGATTTGCTCAAGTTCGATGCTCACCAGCTTGCCGCCAGAGCGAATGCCCTGTAGGGCCAGGTAGCGGTTTTGAGCGATCAGATGTCGCAGGTAGCGCGCCAGGGCTGAGGCCGGGTCTACGGCGGGCGTTTCCACTGGAGGCTCGCCCACAATGACTCTGGCCCCTTCACCGGCAATAATGATGTGTCCACCGATGTTGGTTTGTTCTTTCACCTGCTGTTGCTGTTGATCGAAGACCACGCGTGCCGGTTGTGCTTGCTCTAGCGCTGCTATCTGCGCCTGCATAGGAGCCAACATCTGCGCGATCATCTCTGGCCTCAGACCTGGTGTTGCTTCCAGTTGGCGGCGCGTGGCTTCAAGGGTTTGGCGTAAGGCTTGTGGCGTCAGCTCACTCATCGCGCCCTCGCTCTTTCCCGGCAGTGCGATAACTTCCGGCCACGTTGATCTGCGTCCCCACCACCTGCTGCCCGCGCTGGTCATAGATGATTGTGGTCGCGGGCGGCTGGACGGGCGGCGCAGCGCCGGGCGCTGCCGCCGCGGGCCGTACATTCGAGTGTACCACAGCGGCAACTTCCTCCGCTAACGCCGCCAGTTGCTCCCGGCAAGCATCGCCAAGTGGCGTGTTCTCGGCCAGGACGCGCAGCAGCAAGACCAGGGCGTTGTCGCCGTTCGGGTTTGCGCGTGTGCTCAAGGCGTCGATGACCGCCCGTACCCGTTCCACGCGGTTGCCTGCTTCGGGGAGCAGGTCGCGCCACGCGCTCAAGCGGGCATCGACAAAGAGAGGGCGCAGCGTACGGTCGCTGTCGAAGGGCCCGCAGCGCAAAAGCGCCGCCTGCACACGTCCGTAGAGGTCTCCGGGAATACCATCCATACGTCATTACCTCCCGTGTTTAATGAAGAACTACGCATTGAAGTATAGACATTTTAGCAAAGTTGGCAAGCAAAAAGAACCGGCTACTGTTATAACAGTGGCCGGGCGACGAGCTGCCAGGGTTTTCATCCTCTCCCCACAATCCGCTCCAACTCCGCGTCCGCCGGCGGCACAATCCCTGAAATATCCACGAACTGGACCGGAAAAATCTCCATTTCACTTTCCTGGTTCAATGTCTTGCGTGTCCGCCGCACATAGCCGACCCCCGTGGGCATATTGAGCACACTCAACGTCCACTTCGAGTAGTCGTCAAGGCTGGTCTTGCCCGGCAAACGCCCGGCTTTCGACACTGCAATTTCGGCGTCCTTCACCGTGCTGACCTTCTGGATAATCGCAATGCTGCTCGACGTGACCACGCCGGACGGCAACGGCTCCCAATGCTGCGCCGACGTCCACAGGTACAGCCCCAGCTTGCGCCCGCGGTCGGTGATGTTGTTCCACAACCCTGCATCCTCACCGATGGCCTGGGCGATTTCCGTCTGAGTCGAAGCGTCCGAGCGCATTACCACGTGGGCTTCCTCGACAAAGAGCAAGTGCTGTGGAATCGCCTTGCGCCGCCGCAAGTAGGACTCGTAGCGTTCGTCCGCGTGCTGGTAGATGCCAGACACCATCAGGCCAATGATGAACTGCTTCAGCGGTCCGTCATCGCCGAATTTCCCGGTAATGACCGTGGCCTTATCGGGGGCTGTCCAGTCAGCCACCGTTGTGCCGCCCGGCTGCCCGAAGGCGCGGTAGTAGACCCCCTTGGGCAGGAACTCTTCCAGCTTGTCGATGATGCGCTTGACCACGCCGGCCGTGATGTTGTCTTTGTGTTCTTCGCTGAGGGCTGTGTAACGGGCGACCAGGGCGGTGTGCAAATCCTTCATACACAGGTTCGCCGAACGCTCCGGGTACACACTGCCGTCTTCCCCGATGACGCCCCCCGTGCGGTAAGCGTCCAGCAGCGCGCCCTTGAGCTGGTGGAAGCCGGTCGCTCCGGCGGGATACGCCAATAGCCAGTGCTTGGCGAACGCCGCCGCCCACTTCGCCGGATGCAAATACGGGCTAGGAATGCGCAACGGGTTGAACTGCAAGGGATAGTCCCACGGGTCGGTCAAGGAGTAAAACTGGAAGTCCTGCGCCGAGATCAGTTTACCCAACTTGCGCCATTCCCCGGTCGGATCGAAGACCGTCACCCCGATGCGCGGCGTCCCGCCCAGGTTCAGTGACGTGGCCGGCCCCGTGGTCGGTGCGGGGATCGGGATACCGTGCTCATCCTGACGCAGCGCATTGACGACCTGTGAGACAAACCACAGCGCGGAGTTGGACTTGCCGGAGCCGGAATCCCCGACGATGACCGCGTGCATTAACTCGTCGGCGCGGAAACGATGCACGTTGTTGGGATCGGGGTGCAAGTTCACGTCCAGCACCGTGCCCAACGCGATTTCCCCCTGGGTGCGCCGGTGCGACAAGTCGTCCGGCCAGGCATCCAGCGAGGCGGAAATTGTGCCGTCCGAGATGCGGATCGGGTGGACGAGCGCCGCCAACTCGTTGGCCGTCAGTGTTTGCGCGTGGCGCAGCGTATCAAACGGCCCGGCGTCTTCCGTGCGGGCGTCGAAGTCCAGCGTGATGGCCCGTTGCCAGAGGTCTTTGTCCCCGGCGCGCGCGGCGACGGGCACGACGACGTTCTCCTCACGCATCGCCGCAATGGACGCGGCGGCTAACCGTTCCAGCCGAGCTGCGTCAGGGGCCAGCAGTGTCACCTGCGTCAGGAACAGCCCCGTGTCCAGCCCCGCGCTCAAGCGTCGAACCTGCTGGTCGAGTAGTTGTGCCACCAGGTCGCGCTGCGCGTCCACGGTCTGCCGCGCGAAGGCCAGGCCCGCCACGAGTGAGCCGCCGGACGGCCCCATCACGCCGCGTGTCGTCACCTGGGTCGTGCCCATATTCGCCACCGTTGCCCCGACCTGTTCGGCGGCCTGGGCCTGCACGTACTCGCGTCCCTCGCCGATCATCGCCTCCTGCCGCGCTTCGGCCCCATCCACCTGCTCCTGCGAGTTGCGGTAGCCGTCAAAGGACTCACTGCGGAAGCCGTTGACGAAGCGATGAGTCTCGCGTTGCAGGGCGCGGTCGGCCACAACCGTATCCTGCTGCGAGAGATGCCCACTGCGCTGCCCGGTTTCGGCATAGCTGCCGCCAAAGGTGCGGGCAAAGTGTTCGACACCTTGATAGCCGTCGCGGGTGGCCTGCTGCCAGGCTGCGTTCTGATCCACGGCGCTTTCCCAGGCGCGCTGCGCCTCACGGTCGGTATGGCTGGCGTCCTGGTAGGCTTCGCTGTAGCCATACGCGGTCTGACTCGACCGTACCCCGCCGCCGCTGCGCCATTCCGACGTCTGCACCGTCTCGTTGCCCTGCCAGGTCTGGCCCAGCGCCTCTTGTTGGTTGCCGCTGCGGTCATAGGAGGTATCGGCCTGTTGGATTCCGCCCGTGAGTGCACTCTGTTGGTTACTCCGGTCGGTGTCCAGGCTACCGGTGACGTCGGCCAGTTCGTGGTCGCGGGACTCGTACAGATTGCCGCGTTCCCCGGCCTGCATCGTTTCACCCCCGCCAATACCAAAGAGGCGCGGGGAAAGGCTGCCTTCGACGCCCTGTTCAGCGTAGGTCTGCATCTGCGCCCCGTCGCCCTGTACGGCGCTTTCCGTGTTGCGCACAAAGCCTTCGCTGCTCGCCTCGTTGCTAAACCCGATTTCGGCCTGTTGGTAGTCGCCCTGGGTGTGCTCGTTGCCCGCGCCGCTGAACGACCGCTCGGTCTGTTCGTTGTAGCCCCCTTCCCAAGTGCGGCTACTGCCTCCGGTATAACGTTCGCCAACGCTGAAGTTCTCGACGCTGGAACGACTTCCGGCCCCGGAACGCACGCCACTGACCCGTTCGTTGATACTCTCGATGCTGTACAACTGGCCCGTCTCGTCGGTGTGCTGCTGGCGGTTGCCTTGTTGCGTCGCATCGCGCGCGCCCTGGGTTTGCATCACGCCGGCCTCGCTGCCACTGTAGGAACGGGAGAGACTGTAGTTGTCAGCATAGTCGCGTTCCAGGTTGACCTGGCTTTCTTCGTGTTCGTTGATGCGTTCGCTGATGCGCTGCCTGTCGGCGTAGGCGGTGTTTTCCTGCCCCTGATGCGCCTCGTGGCTCGCGGTCTCACGACGATAGGCGCTGACTGCATCGGACTGTCCGGCGGCCAGGCGATGGGCGTTTTGTTCGGTACGCAGGCGTTGGTCGGCCCGCGTCACCTGCGTCGCGCGATGCGTCTGCTCGCTGAACACCGCCACCGGATTCAGGAACAGCGGTAGCACCGCACTCACGTTGGCCGACTCGCTCTGCTTCACCTTGGAGGCGAAGTAGCTCAGGGCTTGGGCAGTGTCGGCCAGCATCCGGCGGATGTCCAGCGCGTGCAAGGGATGCGCCAGTGTCAGCACGGCGAACGGCTCCCCGGCCAGCGCCGCAGCGATGACTTCGAGCTGTTCTTGCGCGTCGGTGGTGACCAGTTGGTTGATGCCGTGGCTTGATCCCATACCTGGGGCAAGGCGCGGCACGATCTGACCAATCAGGGAAGCGGTGTAGCGACAAGTCCACAAGTGATTGTACAAGGCCGAGGCTTCATCGGCGGATAGCAAGGTAAAGCGCGACTGCCGGAAACGCCCTTGCAGCGCCGCAACCAGGCGCGCCGAGTTGAGCGCGGCGGCTTGCACAGCCTGTTCCTGGGTCGCTGCCGTTGCCACTCCACCGTAGACCTGGACGAGGCCCAGTTCCGGCACATTGGCCAGGCCAAAGGCGGCAGCCGTGTTGCGCGCGCCTTGTGGGTCATACAGGCTGCTCACCACATCGTCGGTGAGTTCCAGGTGTGTCCGTGCATGGCGGTAGGGCTTGCGCAGGATGCGTAGCGCGTGTGGCGACCACGCCCGCCATCCGTCAGGCAAGGCCCAGGCATAGGCGTGCAGCGATGCACCGTCGGGGGTGAGGGTCATTGAGAAGGTGTTGTCCATATCAAGTACCTCCGTTGTGATTGGGAAAAGCTAAAACGTAAAACGTGATGCGTAAATTTCGGATTACGTTTTACGTTTCACGCTTTACGACTGGCGTTTAATCTGCTGGATGACGTTCTGGCTCTGCATCCGCCCGCCAAAGAACGGCGTGAGGCGGTCCCAGAACAGGAAGCGCAGGACGTAAGCGTAGAAGCCGATGGCCGACATCACGGCAAAGCCCAGCAGCCACACCGAGATGCCGTAGAGCGTCGTCGCGCCCGGCTCCGGTGTCCCGCTAACCAGCAACGTAGCAATGCGGTAGGCAAAGAGCAGGCCGGCGTTGCCCGCGAGGAAGAAGTAGACGTAGTTCGTGGTCGCTGCGCGGTCGTCGGGCTTGAAATAGGCCAGCGCCAGCGCCGCGCCCCACATCGGGGCCAGAACCCAGCGCAGTGCGCCGGGGGCCAGGACAAGGGCCAGAATGTGTAAGGCCAGGATCAAATATGACATTGTGTGAATCCTCCTATGTATGAGTGTTTTCGACAGGCTTCACCGGATAGTGCCTCTCTCCATCCTGTGCATCCTGTCAATCCTGTCCAAGAAAACGAAAAAGGGGAGGACGCGGGATAGTTCCCGTGTCCTCCCCTTTTATTCTCCGCGCGGTGTTACCCGGTCAGAGCGCCGCAGGCTTGGAGGTTCCTGCGGTTTGGAGCCGAAGCCCCGGACTTTTCGCGCCTGGATGGTGATGCTGTATCCAGGTGTTGTACATCTATTATACCATATTCAGACCTTGAATTGCAAGGGGAAATCGCCTTGATTTTAATCTCGCAACAGGCCGTTTTCTCTGACCGGGATCAAAAATGTAATTATTCTTCTTCCCCAGCCAACTCCGTGCCTTTGCGAAAGGCCATCAAACTGGCGTCGCGAATGCCCTTCATCAAGCGTTCATCTTTTTCCAGCAGGGCGTACAACTCTTCACGGCTCAGAATTGGTGATAATGCGATCTTCATTGTGTGCGTTTTGGCTTTTCCCTGCCCACCGGTGGCCGAGCCTTCGAAGACTTGCGGAATGGATATCTTCAGACCTGTTTCAGCCTCGTAGGAGAGTTCCACGGCAATTTCCAACTCAACTTTATCCACAAAGAAAACCGGATAAGCGGCTTTGCCATGTGCGGTGGTTCCCGCATAAGGTGAAAACAAGTCGCTTTTTACTTTCTCAATGAGGTCCTGGAAGGTGATTTCTTTAGTCATCGCAAACTCCTTTCAGCTATTGGGCGAATAGTTGACCATAGGTATCGTCTGAACTGCGCAAATAAACTATCGGCATAAACCAGGCCGGCGGTTTGTCGCGGAAAATCGCACGTCGTCCACTATTCACGGCATCGGGCAAACGTTTGGATTCGGCTAGCATACTGTAGACGCGCTCGAAAAACTTCACCATTGCCTTGACCGGCGGCGATCCCTGCATTCCCAACACCGCAGGGATACCGGCCTGAATCAATCCCGGCGCTACACCATTAAACACACTGGTCCCCTGTGTGACTGCCGAACCACACGCAGACAAGACGACGAGGCGCGTGTCGGCATTATGGAACAGTGGCGTGAGATCATCCACGCTCACCGGGTCACTGTGTTTGGCGTCATCTTCAAAGTGCAAATACCCTTTGGGTGGATTGTCGCTCATATCCCCTTGACAGGCTACACATCGGGTCGTATTGGGATAGTGCGCTTTATCACACACCGGGCACCGGCGTGCAAATGTACCATGCCCATCAAAATGCACGATATGAAACACCTGGTGGTTGAGCGTGCTTTCCAAAGCGTCCCACGTGGGCGGATTCAAGTATTCCCAGTCCAGTTTTCCCGCTTGTCGCAGTGGCTCCAATGCTTTGGTGATAGCCTGAACTTCATCAGCGTCCGGCAATCGGTCTTCATTGTCGGGGCGTGACATCACGAAAAGCACTTTCAACGGCGGTGCAACTTTGAATGGCGTGGGTTTCTCGCCAAACGTGATATAGCGTGTCAGTTCCAGTCCATTTTTTGTGAGGAGTGGGTGGGTACTACCGTCGTGTAACACTTCCCAGGGGAATTGCGCCAGAAGCGTGTCTTCGGGATCGAAACACAACTGGCAGGCTACGGGAGGTTTATCCCGCGCTCGGGATAATTCGGTCTGCATTGGCCCGGCGAAAAGTGCGCGATACAGCTTCTGTCCGACGATTTTGTGGAACTCCGCGTGGAGACGGTTATCGTGAAGCAATCCCATGTTTTCCAATGCCTGGACATATTCCGCCTTGAAACGCTCCGGCACAAAAGCGCCCACATCCAACGCCTTGAGAACGGCCTTCAGTTCGTCAAACGAGAAGGGTAAGTCCACTTCGGCTTTTGGTTCACCGCCGCCGGGAACTTTGAGGCCACGGATTTCCATCTTCGATGCCTCACAGTGCAGAAGTTGCACGCGAAGCACAGAGAAAGGCTGTTCGTCCGGCGCTGCATTTCCTTCTATCTTCTCGGACATCTGCTGCAGCAGGCGTTTGAGGTTCTCCATCTCATCCTGCAATTGCTGTATATGAGGATCTTGTGACACAACGCCTGGTTCGACAAATGGCGCTAACTCTTGTCGGATTTCCTGAATTTGCTTATCAAGATGCGCGCCTTCTCTGCGGAGACGAAGACGATCAACATCCGACAACGTGCGGCTCAATTGATTGTTCACCGCTTCGTACTCCTCAATCAGATTGTTCAAGCGAGTTTGTAAGGCTCTACGTTTGTAGTCAGGCAAGGTGTTGGGCATTTGTTACTCTCCATAACGATGTGGCTGCGATTTCCAAATCGCGTGGTCTGGAATCTCCCACCGTTATTTGTACGCCGCCAACTGCGTCGCCAAATCCAGCAAATCCCTGTGCAATTGCGTGGCTTCGTCGTAGTTCTCGGCCAGCACTTGCAAAAAGATAACCAGCGCATTTTGCCCATCCGCGCGATACTGATCAGCCAGTTGGCTGATGACCATATCCACCTGGGATTTGGGCATATTCGTCATCGCCACGCTGTAGCGCCACGGCGTCAGCATCTCGTGGGCGAGCACGGCCTGCAACGCCTGGTTGTTGGCGAACTCCGCACACTGCAAGAGCGTGTTCTTGAGCGGCGACGATAGCTCCGCGGGGATGCCGGACGTGCGCTTGCGCGGCTGTGGCGCAGGAGCGGGTTGGGGCACGCGGCCTTGCAGTTGGGCGTCAATCTCGGCGATTTCGGCTTCACGAGCCTGCGCCTGGCGTTTGAGCTTGAGTTCGTCTGCCGCGCTCAAGGTGTGGCTCAGTTGGGCCATAATGGCATCGTATTCTTCGATGAGTTGCGCCCGGCGAGATTCGAGGGCGCGGCGTTTGTAGTCGGGTAAGGTAGACATATGTTCATCTCCTGGACTGAAATTGATCTAAACCGTATAACAAAACAGTTTCCAAAGATTGTAGGGGTGAATCACATTTTTGTACATACGTCTGTAAGATGTTGAGCATCTTGTTCGACATTAGGATAACCGATGGCACGCTTAATTTCAATCGACACACGCATCAACTCGCATGCTTCAGCATAATGACCTAGTTTTTCATAGGCTAATCCCAAATTCCAGCAAACGTTCCCTTCCCCACGACGATCGCCGATTTCACGAACGATCTGTAGTGTTTGCTCGTAGTATCCTATTGCACGCTGTATATCACCTAAAGAATAATGGACATTACCAATGTTCATTAGGACTGTTCCATCTCCTCGGCGATCCCCAATCTCGCGATATATCCCTAACGCCTGTTCATAAAACTCAATAGCATTGCGGGTGTCTCCTAAACTTTTATAGGCGTTTCCCAGATTGCCCAGGACAGTTCCTTCTCCACGCCTATCGCCAATCTCACGCGCAATAGCCAACCGCTGCTCATAGTATTTGATAGCCTGCTGAATATCTCCCAAGTTAGCTAGAGCTACTCCTAAGTTGCCCAGAGCATTCCCCTCTCCACGCCGGTCACCAGTCTCACGCACAATAGATAAAAATTGCTCATAATAACCGATGGCACGGTGCATATCTCCTAAGTCAGCATAAGCATTTCCTAAGTTACTTAAAACTACTCCTTCTCCGCGCCGGTCACCAATCTCGCGGGTAATCGCCAATGCCTGCTCGTATAACTCGATGGCGCGGTGTGCATCCCCCAGTGCGGCGTAGACCAGCCCCAGGTTGCTCAATGCGTTCCCTTCCCCACGCTGATCGCCGATCTCGCGGGCGATCACTAAATACTGTTCATAGTATGTACTGGCGCGGCGCGCGTCCCCCAGTGCGGCGTAGGCCGCCCCCAGGTTGCCTAGGGCGTTGCCCTCCCCGCGCCGGTCGCCAATCTCGCGGGTAATCACCAATGCCTGTTCGTAGAACACAATGGCGCGGCGCGCGTCCCCCAGTGCGGCATAGGCCAGCCCCAGGTTGCCCAGAGCGTTGCTCTCCCCGCGCCGGTCGCCGATCTCGCGGGTAATCACCAATGCCTGTTCGTAGAGCTCGATGGCGCGGCGCGCGTCCCCCAGTGCGGCATAGGCCAGCCCCAGGTTGCCCAGAGCGTTGCCCTCCCCGCGTCGGTCGCCAATCTCGCGGGTAATCGCCAATACCTGCTCATAGAACTCGATGGCGCGGCGCGCGTCCCCCAGTGCGGCGTAGGCCAGCCCCAGGTTGCCCAGGTGGGCGCCTTCCGCATCGCGGCGGCCTATAGCACGAGCGGCGCGCAGGGCGGCTTCTAGCCAAGCGATGCGCTCGCGGGGATGCAGACGTAGTTCAAGGATGTAGCTGCCAGCGTCAAGGTAGGCGTTGCATAGGGAGGCTCGTTCCTGCTCAATATCTATTTCAGTCTTCTTCTTTTCTGATTGGAGATAAGAGGAAAAGAACGAACTAGCCCAAGCAAAGCCGCTGTGAATATTATGAGCTTCACGATCGTAAAGGGTCAGACCTTCCAGTATGTCTTCATGCCCTTGCAGATAGAGTATATTGGCATTGCGCAACATTTGTTCATAGTGTGCGGCGTGACGATAAGCAACAGCATTGCGTTCATCGTCCGTAGTTTGCTCTCTGGCCCATAGACGTATCAAATCGTTCAAAAGATAGCGGTCATTGGCTGTCATCAACAGACTTCGGCGCGCCAGAGCATCTAAAACGTCTTCAGCAGATTTTTGATCAATCTTCCATACAGCAATTGCAGCGAGCTTGTCAAATTCACCAGGGAAGATGCTCAATTGCCGCCATAGGGCTTGCAATTCGGGTGCGAGCAGGTCGTAGCTCAAACGCAGGGCGGCTTCGGCTGGTTCTAAAAGCCGCCGCTCGTGTTGCAAGCGTTCCAGGAAGCGTTCGACGGGAAGCACAGTGTCGTTCAGCGCCTCACCAGCCCATCGCAATGCCAGGGGAAGGCAGCTACACAAGTCGGCCAATTCCTCAGCGTAGTCACCTACGCGGGGTGCTATTTGTCGTAACAAAGTACAGGCGTCCACATGAGGCAACGCATCTAAATCTAGCGAGTGCAAGCCGGGCAGGCTAAAGCGATGCCGGGAGGTCACAATCAGGCGGCAAGAGGCAGGGGGTAAGAGCGGGAGAAGTTGGTCCTTGCCGGCAGCGTTATCGAAGAGGAGGAGGGCTCGTTGACCATTGAGGGTGGCGTGGTAGACGGTCTGCAATTGCGTGAGATCTTCAGGTAAACGGGCGGTGGGGTAATAGGTACGAAGGATAGCCGTCATCACCTCGACAGGTGAGAGCGGTGCAGTATCTGTCCCACGCAAGTCCAGGTAAAATTGTGCATCGGGATAACGCGGCGTCAGCATCTCCGCCAGCTTGAGCGCGAGCGCTGTCTTGCCCGCGCCGCCCATCCCATGCAGGCCGGTAATGAGCGCGCTGCCGCTTTCGATGGTCGTGCGGAGCATCTCCAGTTCTTCCTCCCGACCGACAAAGTCATGAGGGGGCTGTGGTAATTGATGTAGACGGGCATGGCTGTGTTTTATATGCGACAAACGATCTTGCCATCTCTCTATTGCGGCGCGAAGTTCCATCTTTTGTTCTGCGTAATCAAATGAGTCTATCTGACCATTTTTTAAATGCTCCTCAAGCGTTCGAAGTTCTTGTGTAATAGTTGCAATTTTGCTGTTGACTAAAGTTGACTCAATTTGATTAGCCAGTTCAGCAATTTCCTGTCTACTGGTCAGTTCGCTTAATACCCGTAGGAATAGACAAAGAGCGTTTTCATCATGATCATTCCAAAGAGCCAACAACTGGGCGATAAGAGAATCAACCCTTGCACCACGATCAGAAACTGAAGGGATGACTCCACACCATAGAGCAATTCGAACATCAGCAAATATTGCTTGTAGTTCCTGATCACTGTCAAAAACACTAAGATTCATCAACGTTTTGTGCAGGGAACTATACAATGAGGGTGATAGTGCAACAATTTCCTGCGTAGGTCGCTGTTCAGAAGGCCTGCCAGCTTGTTCTTCCGATGAAACTCTCTCGGTTGTGGTAACTCCCGTAGCAGCAATTAAACGAGTAGTGTTAGTGGCATACGCTACTAATTCAGGATACGATTCCAGACCGGTCACCAGTTCTTGAGTAATGCGCGCCAATCTCGCTGCTTCCGCTGCGTGCGTAGCCGGATTGACATTTGCACTGGTGGATAAAGCTATAACATCTTCAAAAGCGGTTTGTATTTCCCGTACCGTTGTTTCCCGCTGCTCCTCAATATACACCATCGCCGCCCACTGCTGCGCCTGGAGTTCGTGCGCGTCCAGGTAGGCATCGGTTTTGGAAAGGTACCGAACGTAGTGAATCAACAACCGCGCGACGGCCTCCATCCGCTCTGGGCCTAATGCTGCATCTTGCTTCATTTCCTGCAAGAGGTAGGCACGGACGGCGGAATCCATCACATATTGTTCGTAGCCCACCTGCTGGCACAGGTCCGAAAGCAGCAGATCGGCTTCTGCCACCCAGGGGACCTGCTGCACGAATTTGGTGCGCAGATAGTTCAACAGTTCGGGCGTCAGCACCAGGGGCAAGGCAGCATGGTAGAGCAGCAGACGGTAGGAAGGTTCGTGGCGTTCCACAAAGCGTGCGACCTTCTGTTGCGCGATCTGCATCTCTTCCGGCTGGAAAAACGACTCAGTCATAAAACCTCACGAAGCGTATTGCCCCATCACTTGCCCACGGAGCACGTCAATGACGTTGCTCAAGCCTTCGGGGTCCATTTGGAACATCGGCGCAAAGCGCGCGATCATTTCGGCGGAAGAATTCTCCCACCGTGCCTGGGGCATAGGGTTCAACCAGGCGACGTGCGCCGCGACCTGCTTGAGCCGGGCCAGGAACACCGCCGTCTCCCGGATGCGCCGGGAGTTGCGGTAGCCGCGCGCCGCGCCGGCGTCGCTCACGATCAGGATCACCGTATCCACTGTGCAAGCGCCGAGAATCTCGCTCAGTTCAACCGGCTGTGTCAGATGCGGGTCGGCATAGACCCTCTGGGCGATAAGATTGTGGAAATAGAAGACGTCTGTCCGCATCAAGGCGCTGTCGTGTTGGGCCGTCGTCGCCAGGTCCCGGTTAAAGCGATGAAACGGCATCATCGAGCCATTCTGGTCAAGAAACATCAGCAAGTGCGCGTGATTACGCTCGCGGCGGCGGTAAACGGGCGCGATAAAGAAGCCCTGCCGGGCAGCCCGTTCCACCGTCGCTGCAATGTCCAGCACGTCTGCCGGGCCATCAGGCAAGGGGCGGCGGAGATAGCGCCAGGTGTAGGTCATAAAACGCGAGGAGACCGGCCCGTAGCTGTGGAAGTCCGGCGCTTCATCCATGTGCGCGGGCGTGAACGGCGCTTTCACCGGCAGCACATTCCATCCCGGCGTTGATTCGGACGCGGCGGCGCGGGGTGGAATCGTCTCCTGGGGCGGTAAAGATTGCTCTAGGCGTGGGGGTGTTTCAAAAGGTCGTGATGACTCCGGAGTTGTTTCAGGCAAGGTGGGGCTATCTTTGTGCGTCGCCAGATAGGCCAGCACATTTTCCCATTGCACGCCGAGTTCCCGGCTGTCTTCAGCGGATTTGCACCACAGCAATTCCAGCATGGCATGGAGGTCTGCATCGTCCTCGACGCCCCATCCGCCGGCGACGGCATCCAATGCCGCCAGCAGTTCACTGACGCCCAGGTTCAACCCTGCGCGACGGCGGTAGGCAAAAAGCGCCAGCACAATCCGACGAGCTTCGGAGATTTCCATCAGGCTCCTGTGTACTTCAACCAATCAGCCCGGAGTTTGAACAACAGGCTCGGATAGGGCGGAAGGGCTTCGGGTGAAACTGTGGGAGGCTTCTGATCGGGCAGTTCAAACCCGCGTAGCGCCTCCACCCAATCCAAAAATTCGCTGGTGCCGGGTTTCTTGAACAGCGCAGAATCCTGGCGGACATCTAAAAATTTCGTGGCGGCAGCTTTGATCAGGTCAGCGTTCGGGCCTTTCTTATCTCGATAGTGCGCGTTGATGATAGCTTCCAACTGCTGATCCGGGAACTTCAAGAAGAAGTAGATGCAGCGGCGCAGGAAAGGCGCAGGCAGGTTGCCCTTCTCCTTGTTGCTGGTGATGAACACGATAGGGCGCAGGGCTGGATTGCCGATAGCGATGGTTTCTTCTGTCTCCAGGATTTTGAATTCCCAGGGATCATCGAGTACGGCGAGCAAGTCGTTGGGGAAGTCGAGGTCGGCCTTGTCGATCTCGTCAATCAACACAACTGCCGGGCGGTCTTCGACGCAGAAGGCTTTCCCCAATGGTCCAAACCGACGATAATCCTTGGGATTGGCGGGATCGCGTTTTGTCCCCGTTTCGCCGCCGTGTCGCTTCACCTCGACATCGTGTAGGCGGAGAATGGCATCATAGGAATACAGCCCCTCCTGCGCTTTGCTGGTGGAGCGTACATCCCAGCGGTAGAAAGGTAGCCGCAGCTCGTAGGCCACGGCGCGCGCCAGGCGCGTCTTGCCGCAGCCGGCCTCGCCTTCCAGCAACAGGGGCCGGCGCAGGTAGATCGCCAGGTTGACGGCGCGGATCAGCTCCGGCGTAGCGATGTAGGGTTCGGGCGTGTTGGGGACATCTTCGTGCTCATCTTTGGGTTGTTCTTTGAGATTGCAATGGAAAATATACTGTTTTACGGTGGATGAAGGCATAAGGTTCCTCCTAATGGCTGTCATAGTATTCCTCAATGGCGTTGAGCAAGGCCTGGTACGCTTGCGAGGGCTTGCCGTTTTCACTGGCAAGGTAAACGCTTTCGGCCATGGCTGCAATCTGCGCCGGGGCAACCCCAATGGCAGATGCGCCCAATCCCGAATAGCGCAGAATCCAATCATAAATTTCCGCTTGCTTCCAACAGCGCAGCGGCAAGGGCAACATCTTCGCCGGATCGAAGTCCTCATCGCAACATTGCATCGCCGGATCGAACGCCTCCATTTGAACCGGCGTGAGCGCCACAACGACGCAGATCACAGTGACCAGCGGATTTTTCTGGATGATGACCGGCAATCGCTGCACCAACGGCGTCCAAAACTCGCGCACAAACCAGGGCAAAAAGACGCCGGGCAACGCCAGGTGATCCCAGGTGCGAATCTCTAGCAGGACGATACTGCCATATTGCACAGCGCCTTCCAACGTCTGGCTTAACGAGCGCGCATAGTCCTGCAATTGCAGTGGCGAACCCTCGGCAACGCCAGGTGGCGCGCAATCCAGATAGCCGCCCAACCGGCGCATAAATGTCCAGGGGTCCAGCCGGTCGCCGGAGGCCAAGCCAATTTCATAATGGCGGAAGTCGCCCGTTCGTTCACTCAAGAACTGCTTCATCCGCTGGATGCACCACTGCCCGCCCATCGAATGCGCATTTTGCAGCATCAACAACGCCGCGCCGCCTTGCTCTGCCTGAATCCGATTCGTGATGTGGGTCAGGGTGTCGAAAACCTCGGTGAAGTCAATTCTCGGAATGAAAGATTCCAGGTGTCTGTGCCGTTGCTGGGCCATCGCTTCCGCCGCGCCGAGTTTGCAAAGGCTGAGTTCCTCTTCGTATTCCTCGATTTCGTTGTCGAGGTGCGCCTTTTGTTGCTTCAGGCGCTCCCTATCCCCAGCGTTCAGAGTATATCCTAACTGTCCAACGACAGCGTTATACTCCTCGTAAAGCTGGTCGAGGTGCTGCTTGAGAATTTCACAACGACGGTTTGATGACATTGGGCTATAGTTTCCCCGCTCGCCAACGAGCTTCGAGATCCTCAACCTGCTTCCGTTTTTCTTCCAGGTCAAGTTGCAGGTGTACGGGAATCGCCGAGGCTGCATACGCCCCGGCCTGCGTTTCCAGGAGTGCCAGGGCGCGGCGTGCCATCACCAATGCGGGCGGTTCCGGGGTAGGCGGGTTTGCTGTGGACAATGGCTTTGACGTGGATGTGCATTCTAATTGCGCATCAATCTCCCCAATCTGGCGTTCCAGATCATCCGCCGTGCGTCGCAAGCGCAGACGATCCACGTCGGAGAGTGCGCGATCCAGTTGCGCATTGGCAGCCGTAAATTCCTCGATCAGATGCGCCCGGCGGGATTCCAGGGCGCGGCGTTTGTAGTCGGACAAAGGATAAGCATTCACAGCATTCTCCTCCAGAAGTTCACTTTCGGATGACGGGAGTTGACCGGATTCATACAATGCTAATAACTCCTTGGCTTCTTCCATCGTAAACCCACAATATTCAGCATACCGAGCTAGAGCACCCGGATATTGGGACTCCAATTCACGCCCACGCTGCAGAAACAATAGGCTCGAGGGCATCAAAACAGCTCTGGCTTGAACATTGTGTTCCACGGGTACGATTTGGGCTTCGGGATATGCCTCCTGAATCCTGTTCAGCAATTCTTCAAAACGCGTCACCAGCACGTTTTCAAATTCACAGTGTGCCGTTACTTTGAGGCGAGTTTCTCGGACTGCCACGACGTGAAATACGATGACGTCTAGATTGGGATGTGCATTGATGATGTTGCCGGTTTCGTCCTCAGTGATCAATCCACCAGTGATGACGACGCGCCCGTGACTGTAGTCTGAATATGCGCCCCGAAGCGTAAGATGACCTCGCTTTCCTAACGAGAAAATGTCAGGCTGGGAATAACGGCTTGTGACATCCTCCAACAAGCGTGCAAAGCGCTCAAATTGCGTATCGACGTAGAATTCACGCTCGATCATGTCTCATTTTCGCATCATCACAGCACTGGAACGTAATACTATGGGTAAGTAAACCTTGTATCGTCCCATTGGACGGAAATATTGCCCCTTATTATCCGTAGTTGAAACATTTCCAGCAGCATCCAGGATTTGGACAAAGTACTCAATGTCTGCGGACTCTGGCAATACGCCTCCCCATATACTGTTCACAGGATCGATCTCCTCCAAATCCAGTGTATTCCAGTTACCTGTTCCATCAGTATAGGCCACGATGACCCTCGCAATGCCTGAGAAATCCGTCGTCTCGACTTCAAAAATCGTTTCATCACTTTGAACGCGTGCGTCGACAGCCCAGATGTTTGGTGGCAATCCATCCTTTTTGTTTGAATAATAGACAGTATATGTGATATCCTCAAAGATCCGTTCAACACCTGTCACGGGTGTCGTCGCATGGTATTGCGCCGGGACAATAATAAGATTCTGGTCCAGGCCTTTTTGTGTGCGGATGTTGTTGATAACGTCCCAAGTCGAAGGAACCCACATAGGAAAATCAAATTCTGGCTCCTGAGAGTCAGGTGGGACTCCATCAGTAATTATGCTGGTCACAACAGGATCATATCCTTTCCAAGTATAATATGATCCACCCTCAAATATGACGCCGTGGGCGATAGTATCCGACAGCGAAATTTTGAGGTCAAGCCGTGGTTGTGTAGGTTGCCCCATATTCACTTCAACATTGCCCTGCAGAAGATACAGAGTGAGTGTCTCGGTTGTTGTCCCTGATGTAAAAGGTAAACAGCGCGCAGTCTGAGTTTGCATGCCAGCGAATTCAGGCCCCGCTTCCAGAGTACAAGGTGAGGGTTCATCTGCCAGTGCTATTGAGTTGTAGATTTGAGGCGGCAGACTGAACTTTTGCATTGGTAAACCGTAAAGCACGACCTGACTCAACACTTTCTCATCGTAAGGGCTAAAGGAATAGGCCGCTGTCTGATGATAATACGCTCTTTTCGCTTCTGAAAGTGCGGCTCCTACGGTCAAACCTTTTTTGAGGTTCTTCAAAAACAAGATACTCAGTAATTCTGAATATCCTACTTTTTCATAATCTCCATATCCATAACCAGTATTCGCGATAAAGGTTTTCCCTTTGCTCGCCAAGGCTTGAGAGAAGTCGAGTGCGTAACGTTTGAAGGCTGATTGCCTATCGGGGATATTCAGGCCAGCGTGACAACCCACTGAATAGACCAAACCGGCTTGTGATCCAAGCTGGCTAGTCACTATTTCAGAAGCGCCTAACTGGTCTGCTACGTTGAAGTCCGCAGGAATAGCTTCCCAATGGCTAAAATGGGCATTAACCGCACAAAATGCTGGATCGTTGTTGAACCATTGATCACGCAAATCCGAAGCTGACCAGTAATTATTGATCAATGGATAAATGGGTATTGAAGAAAGCTCCCTACTTATGGCCTCAGCCTGGTCAAGCAAGAAATCGTATCCTGTAATCAAGGCATCACCGATTTCCATTTCGGGAGATGCGAGATAGCTATCGATGACCCGCGTGATATCTTCTGGAGTCTCAACCAAGCGACCGACGGCATAGTGCGGTAAGTATAGTTCTCGTCCTCGCCATGTTGTGGGAAAGTAGTCGCCATAAAAGTCGTCGGTTAAGAAAAATCCTTGTTTCAACGCAGCACCAATGGAACTATTGTTATTGGTGAGAGAATCGTACATGCTTTCGTTGGCGATGGGCGCTTCATCGTACGTCCGCCAATATGGGACAATTTCATCGCTACCGACGATAACAATATTTTGCAAGTTGGGATAGCTGGTATGGATCGAGTACAGCAAGCTCTTGATTGTAGCCGCCACCAGATTGGCTTTGAAAACGCTCGTGATACTAGCAGTCCAGGAAATATACTGTGATGTTATCAAATCGTATTCTGACAAATCAAGCACAGCACCATGTACAGTAGGATCGTCCGCCAGCACAGTGAGTTTCCCCATCAATTGAACCGTCGAGGTATAACCGTATAATTCTTCCAGACGTTCGCGATTTGTGATGATGAGTGTTGTATTGGTAAATGTTGAAGTTAACGGCAAAAACACAGGTACAACATAGTTCTCGGATGTAGTAATGTCGGAATATATGGTGCTTATCTCTAGAGTATACGGGCTATCCGATCTTTTGGCACCGTTGTTGCCGGCGACTAGTATATAGTACCAGCCAATTTGGTCTCCAGTGTTGAATGTGATACTTTCTGTTTTTGTGCCCGGATTGGTACTCGCCGCTAACAGTTGTCCTGTGTCAAGACCCTCGCCATCATTAGCGAGTTGCCCTATATGCATAACGCGCGCGATACTGTCCAGCCTACCGGTCTCTCCAAGTTGGTCGATGTGCATCACGCGCGCGATATGCATCACGCGCGCGATATCTTCTGTATAACTGGCGTTAGTCCCTAACGGACCGAAGAGATATACATCGTAATCAGCGGGAAGATTCTTTACCTCTATTTGCAACGTCCGGTTATATTCCTGAATTGAAGTTCGGTACCAATCCAGATCTCGACGAGTAGAGATGTAAAAATTGTGGCTGCCGGGATACAGTGTCTCTGCCTGACGCCACGTTTCTGTTTCACCCTCATCTACTCTCCAGTCTGTAACAGTGACATTTCCGTAGATTTGATGTGGACTCGGCCCTGTGACTTGTCCCCACCAGGAACCCCTGGCGTCAATGGTATTTCCGGTAGCATTGTTAATGTCATAGCGTCTGTTGCTTACAAAACTGTTGTTTTCCAGGGTGACGTATCCTGGTTGATACACTGCAATTCCATCATACAGATTGGCTGCAATACTCGTATTACGAATGGTGACTTGTCCTTTAGTCGAGATGCCAGTTTTTGCAAAGTAAATATCCGCATGATCAATAACACCACTACTACCTGATGCAAATGCGATACCGTTCCAATCTCCCGCCCAGATAGAATCTCGATGTCCGGTCAATACGACTGGTCGAGTTATGGTTCCCATCACATTGAGCGTTCCCCCGACTTCAATGGAGCGGTTATAATCCATGCGGATGCGCGTTCCTGCTTCCAAAGTCAGAGTGATACCACTTGGAATCTCTAATTCGCATGTGATGCAAGTGTAGTGGATAAAGTAAGTATCTGTCCGGCCTTGCGGCGCCCACCGCTGTTCCGGAATAAGAATCTTGCCCGCAGGTAGTTCGATCCGATTGACGCCATTATCGTAGACGTCATTATTTGAAATCACAGTGTTAACCGTGATTCTGAGTCCAACGCTGTCGTTGCTATGTATAGTATTAGACACTATCTGGTTGCCCAGGCCCTCTTCCCATTTTGCAATGCCCAGGTCATGATTAAAGGCAACCAGGTTTCCAGCACCAGGTGTATTGCCGCCGACGATGTTATAGGCGACGCCGCCCCACAAAGCAATCCCTGTATCACCATTAGGAATAGGTTTGGAACCTGAATCATCCGTTCCCACATAGTTGCCCTGAATCACATTGTGGGTGCTAGTATAACCATTCCCTACGACGATACCATGTTCGCCATTGCCGCTTATAAGGTTACCAGCACCTTGTAAGGCTCCCCCGATCTGATTTGCATATCCCGACACATAGATGCCATTGTACTGATTGCCTATAGCATGGGTCCCGGAGGCATCTACACCGATATAATTGCCTTGAATCACGTTTTGTGAAGGCTTATCCTCAGACCAAATACCCACCCCATTTTCAAAATTACCGCTAATCAAATTCCCAGAAATCGCTGCTGTACCCCCAATCAAATTTCGATCGCCAGAAATAAAAACACCATTGCCTTTGTTGGGGAAAGCTTGTTGACCATCAGCATCGACTCCGACATAGTTTCCCTGAACAATGTTATCCGAAGAGAATACCGCGATTCCATTAAGTCGACTGCCGCCAATTAGATTATTCTGAACAATGTTTTGCCCGTACAGATACTCCGTAGACTCATGTAGAGTAATTCCATCGCTACCGTTGCCCAGAAGCACATTTCCGGATATGTCAGTACCGATGTAGTTGTTTGTGACCTCGTTATGAAATCCCCCTAAGTTGATCCCTTGCTCGCCATTCCCACTGATGATGTTACGATCCACTAGATTTGGGCCACCGATCTGATTCCAACTTGCGCCATCGAATACGCCTATTCCGGCATATTTGTTTGTAATGACCTGGGTGGCTGAAATATTCAACCCGATATAGTTTCCAACAATACTATTGTGGGTTGCAGTTATCTGAAAGATTGCGACACCAAATTCCTCATTGCCACCAATAACATTGTCTCTGACTATGTTGTAGGCGCCTTGGTCAATAACGACACCTGTGCCTCGATTCGTAATACGCTTAGTGCCAGACCAATCTGTGCCTATGTGGTTTTTATAGACTTGATTGTAATTCGTCCCACTACCCCATAGAACGACTCCACATCCGTTTCCGCTGATGATGTTGTGATAGATTTGATTGTGATTGGCTCCTGCCCAAGCTGCAACCCCGTCATAACCATTACCAAGCGCTAACTCACCCGTTGGATCAGTACCCAGCTTGTTATCAAAGACGTAATTCTTTGATGAATTGGCATCCAGAACAATGCCTTGATTCGTGTTGCCACTCACTTGATTGTCAAAAATCTGCACATTGCTTGTACGGTTAAGGGCAATCCCTGCCCATCCATTTCCGATCGCTGAAGTGCCATCGATATCAGTGCCAATTCGGTTGTTCTGTACCGTCGCAGAAATAGTTTCAGTTATAACAACACCATTTTGTCTGTTCCCACTGATGAGGTTCCCGTTCTCAGGATCAGGGCCTCCCAACAGCAAATTGGCCCCCAAACTCCAGATACCTTCGCCGTTTTGCGGGAAGGCGAACTTGCCGGTAATGTCTGTCCCGATTTTGTTGCCCTGTACTGTGGCAGAAAAACTATGTGTATCAGAAATTACAATTCCAGTGCTGTAATTAGCGCTGATCAAATTACCTTGACAGGATGTTCCCTCCCCAACAACCAGATTGACCTCCCGAGCATAAATACCATTTCCACCATTACCCAATCCCACATTACCGGTTATGTCAGGTCCGATGATATTGCCGCATAATGCAGCACTCATAACTGATTTGCCATCAAGATTGATGCCGTTTTCACCATTACCACTAAGCAAGTTGTCAATAACTGAAACATTCACATAACCAAGCACAAGGACTCCATTATGAAGATTGGTGATCGTACTTGATCCAGATAGATTTGTCCCAACGTAATTGTTAACCACCGTTGCAGTGAATGGTGTAGCAAGATAGGTTTCAATGTGAATACCTTGTCCATCATTGCCGCTAATGAGGTTCCGTTGCCCAGGTTCGCTGCCACCAATCAAAACATTCGTGTCAGCGACAAAGATACCCTCACTCTTGTTGCGTAATGCAGCTGATCCATCTCGGTTTGTTCCGACAAAGTTTCCCTGAACGAGCAGCATCGTCTTTGATGTACCTGTCCCCCTCAGCCATAGAGCTGACCAATCATGGCCACCGCTGATGAGATTGTTCTGGACGACGGCATACTGAAAATAATCCAGTCGAATTCCATGAAGCCCATTGCCGATAACGTATCCCCCATCTACATCAGTACCTACTGTATTATGTAAGACAGTTGCCGTATAAGGGTCGGAGCTTGAAGATTCGACGTTAAGTCCATGCGTTTGATTGCCGCTGATGAGATTCCCTTGTGCTGGATCGTATCCACCGATAAGGATGTCTGTTGTATGCGTTATGTAAATGCCCGACCCCAGATTTCTAACGGCTAGAGCCTGCTCACGGTTTGTTCCGATAGTATTTCGTTGAATTACAGTTCTGCTATCACTTGCCGTATTCCCCGAGAGAGAAAGTCCAGTCCATCCCCCATTTCCACTAATCAAGTTATTCTCGACACGCGCTTCTTGGAATTGTGTCAACATGATGCCGTTAGCCCCATTCGCAATCGCTGCTGTGCCGCTTTGATTTGTACCCACAGTATTATTGGCAACGGTTACCGTAAAGGGATAGGTTGCAGTACTTTCGACAATAATCCCGTTCGCCCCATTTCCACTGACAAGATTATTCTGTACCACTACTTCTTGGAATTGCTTTAGAATGATGCCGGTATTGGTATTTGAAATTGCTGCTGTACCCTCGTAGTTAGTTCCTATAATATTGTGCATAACTGTTGCAGTGAGAGGTGATGTAGTGGTGTTCTCGAGCCAAACTCCAAGGTTCCCGTTTCCACTAACCAGATTGCCAGCCTCAGGGGGTGTTCCACCAAGTAAAACTTGAGCGTCTGTAATATGAATACCAGTTCCGGTGTTCATCAATGCCGTGGTTCCTGATCGATTCGACCCAACAATATTGCCTTGTATGATCGCGTATGTGGGTGATGTCGCACGTAGCATCAAGGCTGACCAACCAGCATTTCCACTAATCAAGTTGCCATCGCCGAGATTGGGCCCTCCTATTGTGAATTCTGTGCCTATTATTCCCAGTCCGTGTCCCCCATTCCCTAAAGCTGAAGTACCTGTGGCGTCAGTACCTATGGTATTTCCTGTAGCTACTGTGTGCGTCACCTGATCGAGAAAAATGCCATTTATACGATTACCACTAACTAGGTTGTTTGTGAGAACTACATCAGCCGAATCGACTATAAGAATGCCTGAATCATTATTCCCAAGGGTGACAGTGCCATAGAGATCAGTGCCTACATAGTTATTCTCTATAGTATTTCCAATACTTCTCCAAATCTCGAGTCCATAGACACCATTGCCGCTAAAGACATTGCGTTCTCCGGACGCAGCACCGCCCACAATGTTGTTGTCATAGCTTAAAATCGTTACGCCAGCATGTGTATTTCCTTCTGCTGTTGTACCGGAAAGTGACACGCCAAACAGATTCCCCTTGATAGTAACATTTTGCCCTGGAGTTTCGTCGCCATACACCCAAAGTCCTACACGGTTACCGGCAAAGCGATTTCCCTGTCCCAAAGGACCATTACCAATATTGCGATCTCCCCCAATCGTCACAAACGAAGCGCCATTGTTGATTTCGATGCCATGGTTCGGACAGTTCACAATCTGTAGGCCACGGATCGTTACATTGTTTGCACGAACCATAAAGCAGTTATCGTATTGCCCTGCTAAACTTGCCCCGTTCACGATAACACCAGCATTGCTGGCATCAATTTGCAATCCGGCAACCTCGATCCAAGGAAGGGGTGAAGCCAGAGAAATCGTTTGAGGATTACTGGGTGGAAACACTGAAGTTGAAAAGACGATGACATCATCGGCAGATGCATTCTGCATAGCGTCTCGTAGGGTGCCGCTACCGCTATCGGCCGTACTCGTGACAGTCCGAGTAACAGCGAGAGGTTGTTCATTGACATAGGCGAGAGTAGAAGACAATGGATACCTAATCGCAAATATCAGTAGGAGCAATCCCACTAGCCGGATCCGGTATACTGCATTGCAGCAAACTCTATATGCTTTCATCTTCTCCCTCCAATCCCGAGCTAAAGGCTGCTCAAGTTACTTGGCTATCAGAAAATTTCTTTCGAGATTCATCGCATTTGCTGCCGTAATCCCGCAATCAAGTTAACGTAATAAGGTGCATCGATCTTTGAGAAATAGCCTTCGGCTTCACGCAAGTTCGTTTCCATGCCTTCGAACTCATTAGCAGACTGATGTAACCGCGCTAATTCCAGAGAGGCTCGCGCTTCGAAATAGGCATAACCGTTTTCGTGGCTTAACTGCTTACTGGTCAGTAGTGCTTGCTCAGCTGCTCCATAGTCGTGCCTAGCAGCACAGATCTCCCCGGCAACGCGATAGGCCTCTGCCTGGTTGTAAGACTCCTCGCTCTTGAGCGCGCGCTCAATGTTCTGCTGAGCTCGCTCAAGATTTTCTTGCTTAAGAGCTACCACCGCTAAATATGTGTAAACTTGCTCCTCATACGCTGTATAACCCAAGTCTCTACTAAGAGATAAAGCCTTTTCCAGGCTCTCTTGAGCTTTGTCATACTCGCCTAACTCAATTTCCAATGCCCCAGTGTTGACAAGAAGCGCGGCGTGAGATTGCTCTAATCCATACTCTTCACAATATGGCAAACCCCAATAGGCATGCCGCTGCGCTTCCTCAAACTCTCCTAGTTTTGTCAGTGTATCAACCAGATTGGCGGTTTCGGATTCAGTCAGGGACTCAACAACGCTTGGTGATAGGGTGGGGAAGTTCATTTCCCCTACTAGAAATTGCAGGATCTCTCGATTTACATCAGCAGATTCGCGAAGTCGTCCTTGTCCTTCTAGTGCTGTGCCAAGATTGGATAATGCTCTCAGATATTGTCCATGATCGCCTATCTTCGTGAAAATCTCTGCCGCTAACCGCGACGCCTTCTCCGCCTCAAAGTCATTGCCAATCTTGTAATGATAGTAGATGCCTTCTAGCAAATGGACCTGTCCCACTTCCCATTGTAATGCTTGATACTGATCATCGGGAAGATTCTTGACGACTTCGGCGGCTTCGCTGATTTTGACTTGACCTTCTTGGGATTTATGCAAAGCCAGGAGATTACGTGCAAGCACGGCGTCAAGTCTTAGTTGAATGGCGCTGTATGCAGCAGTGTCTTCACTCGGGACATTTATAAGCAGATCAACTCCTTGCTGTGCATAATCGACTGCCAGATTTGCATTTCCCATCTGATCAAAAGTGTATGCGATAGCGTAGCAGGCGCGTACTTTCAGCATATCCGGCGCTGGATTTCCTGCAAACAAATGCTCGCCAAGAAAACACTCGCCATATTTCTCCCGGAATGTTGAAAATATCTTGCCCCAATCTTCGGCCTGGAATAAACTAAGCAATCCGGCGACCCATTCAGAAGCTTGTTCACTTTGAATCAACATCTCTCCCACCCTTCGCTGAAGTTCCTTGAATTCTGATAATGTTTGCGCTTCCCGCCTGGCAATAGCCCGCACTACATTGTGAACTCGGTAGACCGACGAATCGTCAGGCCTTTGTGTTACTTCCATCAATCTTGAAGCTACCAGCTCTCCAAACACTTCTTCCCAATCTATGATGGGTTCGACCCTACTCAAATATGCGATCATGCTTTCATCAAACTCCCCCGGAAGCAAAGCAATCCTACACAGCAAACTTTGCTCTCGCTTTTTCAGAGATTTCAGGGCTATTTCAGTGCTCATATTGGTCAACTCAGCAGTATTTCCAGGTTGCCGAATCGTCCGCCGTAATCGCTTCAGAATCGAGGATAAATCAGAAAGCTTTCGTTTTCTAGCATAAAGACCGATTTGTTGGATAGAATAAGGATGACCTGCTAGATAATTATCTCCACAAATTGTCTTCACGTCCGCCAATTGTTCGGCAGAGAGCGTAGATAATCCACGATTCCAACTATCAGCAAACAAAGCAATCGCTTCGTTCAAAGACAAAGGATCAAGCTCTATTTCGTATTCAGCTTGTAGATTGGTGGGTTTGCTACTTGTGATGATGATTTTTCCCTTATCGGTTGGAAGGAGTCTATGCAAAAATCCTTTCAATTCTTCTCTGTCAATAAATGCGTCAATCCCATCAAGAAATAGCCAGATATCCTCCGCACATAACAAATCATAAGTCCCCATTATGGAATTTACTCGGCCTCGCGACAGTTGTCTTGCTGCCCTGGTAAGATATGCCTTGCTGTCTTCTTGTTCGGTCGGTCGAGTGATCCATACTGAGTTAGAATGAAGGCGAAAAAGATGACTAGCTACGGCAGTCTTTCCGATTCCAGGTATCCCACAGATAGTGACAAAACTACGTTCTCCTTCGGACTGCCCATTTAGGAAATCGAACAACTGCTTTATTTCAGTATCTCTACCGTAAATCCTTGAAAAAGGTGGACGATCTAGATAATTTTCAGGAATGCAGGCACCTAACTCCACGTCAATTTCCTGGATCTGACGTTCCAGATCATCCACCTGACGTTGCAAGCGCAGACGGTCTACGTCTGAGAGTGTGCGATTGAGCTGCATATTGGCGGCCTCGAATTCTTCTATTAGCATCGTGCGGTGAGATTCGATGGCGCGGCAGGTGTGGAGTAGATTTAGCATAATGGGCCTCCTGTAAAATCACGGTAATGTTTTCTTTTCTACCGTACATTGATTAGGAAAAGATCAGTCATGAGGTACACTCGTGTTCAAGCACGACCAAGAACAGGAGGGTGTCATGACTGATCGCCAGAAAGTATACCGCAAAGTGTTGAAAACGCTGAAAGAACAGTTACAGATGTCGCATCAAGGGCACGTGGTGACCTTAGCGATGATGATTACCGGGGTTGTGCTGAGCCGGAAGGCGCAATTAGCCGTCATGAGTGAGGAAGTGCCCAGCGCGGCAAAAGACCAGAGTATTGAAATGCGGATGCGGCGGTGGGTGAAACATGATGGCATTGAGGTGGAAGTGACGTATATGCCCTTTGCCCAACAAATTCTGCTGAGTCTGGCGGATAGCCCTCTGGTATTGGCGATGGATGGGAGTCAAGTGGGGCGCGGGTGTATGGTGTTAATGGTGGGGGTGGTCTATCGTTCACGCTTATTGCCTTTAGCGTGGGTAGTTTATAAGGGGAAAAAGGGACATACAACCGCCGCGCGACATATTGAAGTGTTGGGAAAGGTGCTCCCCCTGCTCCCGGAGAACGCCGAGGTTGTCTTGTTAGGCGATGCCGAGTACGACACCACGGAGATGGTAGCCTGGGTGCAGGCCAAAACGGACTGGGCGTTCGTGCTGCGTACCGCGAGCAACCTGTTGATCCACGACGGGGCGGCCTGGCACCCGATTGGGCAGGTAACGGTCACACACGGGCGGTTACGCCTCTTGCCTGATATTGCCTTTACCCAACACGCCGCATTACCGGCCAATTTAGTGGCCTGGTGGGGACAAGAATATGACGCGCCCCTCTTCTTGATTACCAATGTCCCTACGGCCAGTCGCGCCGCGTGGTTCTATCGGCGGCGCTTTCGCATCGAAACCTTCTTCTCCGACCAAAAAAGCCGTGGCTTTCATATGCATAAGAGCCACTTGTCCGATCCGGCGCGCTTAAGTCGCTTGTTATTGGCTGCCTGTTAGGCATATGTATGGATGATCGGGTTAGGCTTATTGACTCTAGCCTCGAGCCAACAGACGCTCATTGATCGCACTGACCGGGTGGACAAGAGTGTTTCCCGTTTGGGTTTGGACTGGCTCAAATACTGTCTGAAGAAGAACAAACCTTTCCAAGTCTTGTTCCGGCTTCAACCTTTACGCAGTGATGTTAATGTACGGTAGAAAAATGTTTTCTAATTCTCAATATCTCAAAGGTCGGCAACCCTCAATCCGTTGACGATTTCACCTCAACCACACAGCGAAAGCCTATAAACCCACTGCGTTCATCCGGGAGCGGATTCATACGGTTCGCGGCGCGAATGCCTATAGGGTCATTGCTCCAACTGCCGCCGCGTAGAACTTTATATGTGCCGGTATCGGGACCGGTCGGATTACTTTGGGGCTTAACGAGATATCCACTATACCAATCTTCGACCCACTCCGAGACATTCCCGGCCATGTTCAGGACGCCACACCAGCTTTTGCCGAGGGGAAAGCCGGTAACAGGGCTGGTCATCCCATAACCATCATCGGCAGTTTCAGTGCGCGACTCACCCTGACAGTTTTTGTCACAGAAATTTGCCTTTGACGCATCAAACTCGTTGCCCCAGGGATAGATGAAACGGTCGTTGCCCCGCGCAGCATATTCCCACTCGGCTTCAGTGGGAAGTCGTCCTCCAACCCAGGTGCAGTATGTCATGGCATCTCGCCATGTAACTCCTACCACAGGATAATCACTGGGGTTATAGTTTATATTGTCGGCATAAAGTGATTCCCCGCATACACCGGCCACCACACATAGAGCATATTGAGCATTGCTTACCTCGGTTTGGTCAATCCAGAAATCGCTCAACGTAACCGTATGTATGGGCGTTTCATCCTCAAATAATGCGGTATGGCATATGTCGTCGGTGTATAGCTGCTGACATTGAGCCAACGCAGATTGCTTTTCGGCATCGGTACTCCCCATTTGATACGTGTTGCCTGGCACATATAGCATCATCATGCCGTCCTTGGCACGAATCCGTTCTACCGGTGGCGTTTTGCACGATGAAGAGGCCAAAATAGCTAACATAACAGTTACGATAATACATAGCCCGGCAGTCACGGCGCGATCCCAGTGCTGATAATATCCCTTGAGGTGTGGCAGAAAGCTGAATCCCAAAATCACCATTCCCCCGACAAATGCCAGGACGGCAAATAGCCATTGTTGGGTACAGAGCGTCAGGTTGAGAACCGTTCCAATATCTGACACAAAGCCCAAGACGGCAAGCACAAAAACCGCCGCATAATACAGACAAAGCCTTGCCCCTAACAGCTTGTCTATTGGTGTCTGAATTTGATTTTCTTGATCAGTTGCTTCTTCTCTTCCTGCTTCCGGCAATGCGATTTGATCTGTCTTGCCGGCACCTTGTACTGATTCTAAAAGCGTTGCGCTACCTGCTAACTGCACATCGATCTCGGAGATTTGGTGTTCCAAATCATCCACCGTGCGCCGTAAGCGTAGACGCTCCACATCCGAAAGCGCGCGGCTCAATTGCGCATTGACGGCCTCGTATTCTTCGATGAGTTGTGCCCGGTGCGATTCGAGAGCGCGGTGTTTGTAGTCGGGCAAAGAATTAGCACTCACGATATTTTTCTCCAAGATTCCGTTTCTGGACGGTGGCTTGCCAACTCTATCTCCTTTTCCATCGCTGCTGGCTTGGTGGGACTACCTGTTTAGAATATGCTCCCCGTTAACTCCAAAACACAACGGGTGAATCGCCCACTCTACACGCATCTCTCACAAGGAAGATAGCATCACCTGTGTTACACATTGCGATACCATTGCATGGGAAAAGGTACTTTTTCATTGTGTCGCACATAGTCTAGTGCAAAACGCCTAAACGCCAAGTTCAATGTCCCCGTTACCTGTTCCAGGGTGAATCCGGCCTGCACCAAACACTCGGCTAAGGGATGCGCCAGCGCAGACAGTTGCGCTCTTTGTTCGTCCGTAAGAGGGTGTTCTCAGGCGCGCCAACGGGCAAATGCGGTTTCATCCCATAGCCACGCGACGGGTGCCGGTAAGCGGCGGTCGGCGGCCCATCTGGCCCAATCTTGTTGAATGCGCACTCCATCTACATCCCAATCATCCAGATGTACCACGGCATATCTGGCGCAGCGGTCAACCAGGAGTAGAACAATTCTCGCTCGGCATACCCGGCGTGCCCGCCGCTGAATAAGTACAATTAATCTTCTCCTCTCCCACGTGTCATCGCTCAGCACCGATATGCTTTCCGTCGTTGCCAGTATACCCACCACACACCGACGCACACAATCCCTACGACAAGCCATATCCCTATTTGCCGTGCGTGTGCCTTGGTCAAGCCCAGTCTATGTACAATGATGACCGTTGGCTCATGGCCGGGTGCTGCTCCGATAGCCCACGTGCTGAAGTTGGTTACCTGCGTGGCGGTGATCAGGTTAGTTATTGTGTTAACCAGGGAAGGATAAGGATCCCAATGTCCACCGCCCTCGTAGCGATAGAGTTGCAAGTTGCTTTCTTGGGTAACCCCCGCCGCCATCCAATCGTCATCGGCGTAACACAAGGCTAACATTGCAGTAAAGTCGCTGCCGTTGCCGGCAATATCGTACCTGCGGGGCAAAGGGTGGCTGTTGGTCTGAGCGGTGGGATATGTGTAGGTCAGTGTAACAGTGATCACGCTCACGCTCCCTGTGTCGGTGAAGTACAGTCGTGCGCATGTGTCGCCGAAAGTCTGCCACCCCCCCTGAACTACCGGCAGGGTGACGGTCAAGGGAGTGACTACGATGTAGTTTTGCCTGACTTTTTCACTTGCGCCGCCTGGGCCACTGATGGTTAGCGTGACGGTATACACGCCTGGCATGGTGTAGGTGTGGGTTGGGTTTTTCAGGGTGCTGTTCACTGTGTCTCCAAAGTCCCACAAGCTGGTACTGTAGTCACCCGTGGAGGTATTCGCAAACCTCACTGTCAAAGGGAGAACGCCCGTCCGAGGCGCAGCGACGAAATCGGCAGCCATGGCGCTCTCCAGGGCGATCCAATCAAACTCGTAGGCGGCTGAGTATCCATCGTCACCAACTACCGGAACAAGCTCAAGGGCAATGCTGAAGGTATGATTTCCGGTCCAGTTTAGCGGGGGATCACGCAAATCCGCCGTGAACGTATAGGGCAAAATGACATCTGTCGTGACCGTCAACAGACGGGTGATTTGGGTATCTTGCTGAATGCTAATATATAGAATGGCATCACTGCCATAGGTTGTGTCGCGAACACTGTAACTGTAAACCTGGCCGGCTAGAATAGGGTAGCGCTCCACATCTACTGCTTGCAGAACCGAAGCGCGTGCGATACCATTGGCCCCGGTTCCGTCCGTTTTATACAAGGCAACCTTGCCCAAGTCTTGACTCCAAAGAGGGTCGGACGGCTTATATCCGCGCAGATAGGCTCCCCCGGCAGCCCCATTGTCACTCCATCCAGCAGGAGGTTCTGCAGTTTGGGGGACAACCCAACCGTCAAACAAATCCAGGTAGTAAATGTAATCTGTATAGTGCTGAAGGGTTGTTTCGGCGGCAGGTTTTTCGGTGTAGTCCACCGTAGCCGTCACCTGGCAGGTATCCGCGAGACTGTTGCGCACAATACCCTGGCAATGGTGCGTCTCTTCTGTACCAGGCAGGATGTATGAAAAGTCGTTCAACGTCCAAAAGAGATGACCAGCCATATCATAGGCCTCAGCTAGGGAGAGAAGGGTGTTGTAGTAGGCCGCCTGTTCGGACTCAGTATGCGGATCGTCGCCGGTGTTCATGGTGTGCAGGCCGAATTCTTCCAACAAAATCGGTCTATTGCCTACTTGAACGCGCAACGCTTGGAGAGCACCCTCAAAACAGCGTTCATGCGAAAAATAGTGCATACTCACGACATCCACAAGTGGAGCAAACTCAGCAACGATGGTTGGGCTATACACGAGTGCGGGTTCGCTTGGATTATAACAGAGTGCGCCAGGCACAGCACCATAAAATCCGATGGTAATCAGATGATTCGGGTCCAGTTCGCGGGTGTAGCTGATCATCTCCTGCAACCAATCTTTGACTTCGTTTTCACCATGAACGACGTAGTCGCGGTCAGGCTCGTTCTTGATGTCCCAGGCCAGGACGGTTGGATTGGTAACGCCAAGGGTGTTGACTACAGCACTGATGTGCTGTTGGCTGGCAAGATGATTGGCGTAGGGGGATGAGGTATAAAGATCAAAGAGAGTGACAATGGCGACCATATCTCGCGCTTGCAGGCGATCCACCAGGTCCTTCAGGCGGTCGAGATAGGTTTGATCCGTACCATCAAAGAGATCATACGACACAAAGATGCGCAAGGCGTTAACCCCCATATCACGCGCCAGATCCAATTCGATGTCTATCTGGGTGATGGCGGTGGTGTAGCTTATCCAGAAGCGGTCCCAGGCGTGATCTTTGGGGTAATAATTCACACCATGCACCTCAAAAGGAATGCCATCGCGTGTCAGGTGACGTCCCTCCACGGTAATAATGCTGGATGAGGCTAAAGCGTCTGTGGTTGTTCTGTCGACCGAATCAACTTGACGAAGTGAAACCAGATGATTCTGTGCATGTGCGCTTTGCGTCAAATTGAATGTCAGCGCCAAGATTGCCACAAGGGTGAATCCTATTGCCCAAAACACTCCCAGGTAACGTTTCCACATTGTGCGCTCTCCTCGGATTGAAAGACAAAAACATGAGTTGGCTGTGAGTAACAATTGAAGTGCGCCCATAAAACTGGATACCAAAACGAGGTTTCTTAGTGAATATGCTCGGCAGCATCCGTCGCGTCCGCATAGAATTGTGCCTCAAACTCCACCGGAGTCAAGTACCCCAAGGCGGAGTGGATGCGCT